>JBOIGK010000323.1:0-2429 GCA_050742695.1 Advenella sp.
GTGCAACTGTGCATGGCGCAAGTAGTGGCTGGATTGTTATTGCAAGCGCGAGTTGAGTCTTCGACAGATCCAGATGTCGGGATACCAGCAAACCTGAAATTGCCATTCTGATTCACTGCATGCGCCGCGTGATATCCACGGGTGTATCTGCGATCCCCCGCCAGATTTTTTATCGTCCGAAAAGACGATGGTTCAAGCGTTGAACGAACATTTTGTCATCCTCATAGTTCAGCGACTGCATGGCACATTGGCACGCAAACGCCGCATGCTTTCGCGCCGCCTGAGCCAAATCTGCATCAGGACTTTGTTGGGTAAGCGTTGCCAGCAATTTTTGCATTCGGACCACGATCTCGAAAGTGCCCGCTCCATCCCTGGCAATGGGATCAAAGCCATCCGCAATGAAGTCTTCTACACACAGCTCAACAACCGTCAAACGATCATAAACTTCTTGCGTAGCTCGCCCTTGCAGGTGTTCACGCGCCAGCTCTTGCCCTCTAAGCAAAACACGCAGCATGATATTCAGACACGTAATTGCAGTACCCGGATCATTAATTGCCGCAGATAAAGCACGCTGCGCAGCCTCCCTGAGAACGATCAGACCGAAACGCGGGTCCTGATCAAAGGTCCTTTCCTGATCAAACTGAAAACACTGAAGGATAGCGCGCGCGATATTGCCTCTGTCGCTAATTGACTCGCCCGCCCTCTGCTGCTGCCGGTTGGGCGAATCAAAAGCCGCAATGGCGATCACATCATCATAGGAAACCAACTCGCCAGGACGCACCCTGATATGGATAATGCAATCGTGTTCTTTGGCGATCGTTTGCAGTTTTGCCATATCTACTCTTCTGACCATCCGCACATCAGCGGCTCGGACAACAATTGATGTTGCCTGCTGCGACAGTGCATCCACATCGCGAACGCCCCTTGCTGCGCCCATGAATGGATTTATCCAAAACTGCGTCATGCAAGCCAATGCAGCAGCCTCTACACGTATCAACGTATTGTTAAGGCGACCTAACGAGGACAAGGTGCGAACCCAGCGCAGCAAAGTAAGCATCAACCACGCCAGCACGATCAACGTGCCAACAAACAAAATGAACCGGCCATTATCGCCGTAGTACTTCAATCCGAGAGCAACCTGGGCCACGATTGAAAACATGAAGGCAGATAAGAAATTGGAAATTGCCGCTCTGGTCCCTTCGTCCCCCATCACCAGTTCGGTTGCGCGAGGCGTCGCGCCACTACTGGCCGATGCAAATGCCGATACCATGATAGACAAGGAAAAAGTTGCAACAGCAAGCATGCTTGAGGCAATGACTGTAAGCAGATTATCCAGCGTTTTTGCGCTCACCACGGGAAAATCAATTCCGGGCAACAGCCTGGGAACCCAGGCAGCCATCAGGGCAAGCAGCACAGCAATAATGCTGTTTAACGCAGGCTGAACCCATAATTTGTTGCGACGTTCTCTCCATAGTCGTTGCCAGAGTCGATATACTGCCATTGCTTGCATCCAGTCTTTAAAACAGCCTGCATTCTAATTATTGGCCGTTATTTGTAACTGAACGTAATAATACAATATTGCACAGTCTATGGTCCACTTCAGAACAAGGCAATTACAGTGTCGGTAAATGCAACCGAGATCCAGCCTTGCCGACACGCCTTCCAATTGCCCGTCCAACATGATTGTCGTCAACGTCAACCAGCGGAATGTACTGATACAAACTCGCATGCCGTAACAGAAGCAAGCGGCACGACGCCCACTGCGTTAATTATTACTCGGGGCGCTTGTCCGATTTACGATTCAATTTCCACGCCGACACTGCCGCGGCAATAAAAAAAGACACCAACAGGCCCGCGAAAGCAGCCACCACAAAATTGCCAAGCAATATCCAGAATATAACAGTCAGCAATAACCCGACGGATAGCGGCCTGGCTCCCAAAGCTGACACTATATTTCCCAGTTTTGACAATACACCTTTCACTTTTCTTTCCTGATTCTTGCGCTTTGTTGCGCACACGACTAACATGATTCTAGGATATACCCTAATGCGGGTTATTTTTGTTTCGCTGTAGCTGAAAATGCCTTAACTTTACGTTAACGTCAATTAAAGAATTTGCCTTCCGATTTTCGTTTCCTGTGACTCCGCTGCAACTCCGGGTTCACATCGGCAGGCAGACATGATGAGTTGCAGCAAAAAATCGGCTGCCATTCATCAGGACGATATAGCATCGCCCCGAAAGGCGGTGAACATTCCAGGCCGCTGTTCATACCGTTCACAAGACGACTATGACAATGTCAGGGAATCATGCGCTTATATGCATATGGACCATATCGGAGACAAAAGTATGAATGCCCCACTACCTAAAGTGGCACAGGATGCCCTGAAGAATACCACCATTGACGACAAATATAGCCTGGAAAGAGGCCG
>JBOIGK010000324.1:0-6168 GCA_050742695.1 Advenella sp.
CAGTCAGTCTGGCGAATGCGTTGTTTTCCAGCACCAAGCAGCAGGTGCTGCGAATCCAGTTTGGCCAGCCGGACCGTAGCTTTTATGCCAATGGAATCATCAACCTGGCCGGCAGTGGTTCCGGTGCCGGCCAGCGCGAATTGGCTACGCTGTCTGACAGCGGGCTGGTCACTGCCGCACGCAGAGGCAATCAAAAACACTATCAGGCAAACCAGCACTCACCCATTTTTGGCGAACTGCACGCTATCGTACAAAAAACCATTGGGGTGGCCGAATCCATTCGCCACGCACTCGTGCCGCTGGCGCCGCACATTACAGCAGCGTTATTTATGCTCAATAGCCAAGAAAACGGACACGGCGACCAGCGCTGTTGATCTCATGCTGCTTTCCGATTCAAGCAGCTATGGCGAGGCCTACGCCGCGCTTGAAGATACCGGCCACATAATCGGCCGCCCCGTCAATCCGACAATTCTGACCCAGGCTGAATTTACAAAAAGAATTTCCGCAAAAGAATCCTTTCTGACTCGTGTCCTGGCTCAGCCAAAAATCTGGATTATCGGAGACGATAATGCCCTCCCCGTTTGACAAACTTACCGGTCCGGGCAAGGTACTCAAGGCTGAACCGCCAGATCGTCGGGAATTTGCAGGCCTTAAGCGTTCGGGCCACGTATACCGCGCAAGGTCTCGGCTCAATTCATCCGCACAGACCGACTCAGCTCAGAAGTTGCACCATTACGATCCGTTACTGTCGCGGTAACTGAACCGTCGACTCTCATTTCGGGTTCCCATATCAGCCGGGCAATTCCTTTCTCGTTGGTACTGGTAACCACAGAACCCAGATACCGTTCAGCCTCCTGTGATTTGCCATCACGATTACCAAAAAACTCCAGCCGATAGCGCTGACTCTCCGAGCCTTTGATTTGAACCGCAACTTTACCGTTTTGTACTGTCAGAACCGGCGCGGCAATACCCTGATTCGGGGATGCGTTGCACCCCTGCTCCTCTGGAACTTTGCAGGTTTTTTGCAGCTTTGCCGGCTCGATCATCACGCCACCACCACGTGAGCCGACAAATCCATCGTGTTCCAGGGCAGGAACGCCAAACACAATGGCCCCCAGGCGTTGACCCGGCACGCAGGAACCCCCCGCCTCACATCTTTTGATATCTTTGCCGTTATCCCATATCTGGTTCCTGGTGAGCGTCGTATGCGCATCAGCATCCTTTTCCGAGCGAATGGCCACGCCAATACGATTGCCATGGACTTTATTACTGTCAAAAATATTGCCATCGCCGGTCAGATTAAATCCAATCGAGTTATTGACTAACTCGTTATATGCAATGTAATTGCGTTTTCCCCAGTTGATCTGCAGTCCATCAGAGTAGTTCTCGAATTTGTTCCCAACGACAGTATTGTCATTGCCCCAGAGAATCTCAATGCCCTGGGATGGCTCCGGATTAGCCACCGTCGATACGAATTGGTTATTGGCAATCAGGTTGAAGGCGGCGCCGCGCGTCAACTCCAGACCATCGCCGTTGTCCTGAAAGAAATTATTCAACACTTTATTGTTATTGGTCGTTGTCGCTGTTGGATTACCCTTGCCATCATCCCCGGTGATCATGATGCCCGCCCCGCCGTAATTCTGACTCAGGCGGTTGTGCTGGATCAGGTTGTTGCTGGAACGGTTGATCAATACGCCAATGCAAAATCGGCGCACATCCAGCCCTTTTATCGTCACATTATTCACATCTTGCAGCACCAGGCCAGGAAGACTCATGGTGCGCACGTTCGTCCCATACTGCTTCGGATCTGCACCCGGGCAGGCTTTAGCACCTTCGCCTTTAATGTAATTGGACCCGTCAATGGCGATGTATTCGCCGGTCCTTGCCCATTGTGTGCCGATCAGGTTCACAGACGACTTGATGACAGGCAGCGCACTATTGAGCTTGATGACATAAGGCGCGTTTCCCACCTCCTGGATCAGAATGTCGTTTTGCTCGCCGGCACTGGCGTTGACCTGCTCGATTGCCCAACGCAGTGAGCCTTTACCTGTGTCATCTTCATAGCGATCCACTATATATGTACCGGCGACAGCAACACCCGAGAAAGCCAGTCCCGCTGCTATTGCGCATAAATATGCTGATCTGGTCACTTCATTCTCCATGAAAAAATATAAATTGGGCTGCCCCCCATATTTAGCAACTGCTTGCGTTCAGTTATGTCAATCTGGCCTTGTGCTGACGACTGATCTCCTTTGTTTAACCAAAGGCAGCGCATGATACCGCCCGGTACATCAAATATCGAAGAACACCGTTTCGTCTTCGCCCTGGACACGGATGTCAAAGCGATACACCACCTCACCTTCGCGTTCTTGACGCCTGGCGATCAGCGTCTGACGACGTTTTACCCATTCAATACTGTTCAGAATGGGATCGTTGGCGTTCGCTTCGGTTTCATCATCAAAATACACACGCGTGTTCAAACCAATGTTGATGCCGCGGGCAAACACGATCAATGCAATATGAGGAGCCTGCATCGAGTCCTTGCGTCCGGGTACAGATCCCGGTTTGACCGTATCGAAATGCCAGAACCCGGTATCGAAATCCGCAGCTGAGCGGCCCCAGCCCAGGAATGTTTGATCCGCTTTTTTCCCCTGGGTATCGGCTCTGCCTGGATAGACACCGTTGGCATCGGCCTGCCATATTTCTATCAACACATCGCGCAAGGGAATCCCCAGTCCGTCAAATACCTGGCCTTCGAGCCGGATACGCTGGCCTTCTGTTTTGTCGGTCACCAGTTGGTTGTCAAAGTTGTGTTCAAAAACATCAATATCAGCCTGTTTTGGCAGCAGGCCAATGTGTACATAAGGACCGCCCGTCTGCGACGGAGTCTCGTGCAATTGCTGAAAATTCCAGTTATTCATACTGTGTTTTTCCTTCTCATCAAATCAAATCGTTTTCGAAGTATGTCGCCCGGCGTCCGCGCAAATGGATATCGAAGCGGTAGCAGCGACTATCGGCTTCGATAAAATTGCTTTTGTCTTCAAGCGCAATCAAGGCGCGACGCTGCTCCTCGGACGGCACGGTTTTCAGAATCGGGCACGAGTCGATCAGTGTATCCCCTTCGAAATACAGCTGCGAAATCAGTCGCTGCGCCCAGCCATCGGCGATCAGGGAAAAGTGAATGTGTGCCGGACGCCACTCATTGATCCGGTTGCGCCAGGGGTACGGACCAGGCTTGATCGTGCGAAAGACATAAAATCCGTTTTCATCGGTCAGCATGCGACCACAGCCGCCAAAATTTGGATCCAGCGTGCCAATATATTGATCGTTAGGGTGTCGATAGCGCCCGGAGGCGTTTGCCTGCCACACCTCAATCAGTGCATTTTTCACCGGGCGGCCAAACTGGTCGCGTACATAGCCGTGAATCATGACCCGTTCACCAATCGGCAGGCCCTCTTTCGCATAGTTCAAAATCAGATCGTTATCTTTTGGTCCGAACTGATCCTCTCTAAAGTGGGGAGCCGTCACCTCAGTCAACGTTTGTGCGATGGAAATCAATGCATTTTTGGGCGAGCGCAATACACTGGTTTTGTACCCCGGTGTATACGCTGGGGGATGATCGTCGGTATTGCGCTGGGCATACGCACCCTGAATAATTTGAGCCATATTACTCTCCTTTTAAATACGGAATCCAATCCGTTGATTCTTGTGATCTACGCCAGCGCGACTTCGCAATGTCCGCAGCCGTGCGAGTCATGTCGCATCGGTATGCGAAACAAGTGATTTCAAAAAAACTGCAGCCGCGGCCGCCGTTGCAGGTATCAGCAACATGTTCAGAATGTCGGTAAAGGTCCAGTTATTCCCCAGCAGTACTGCACCGATCCATGCACCAAAGACCGCGCCGAACCTGCCAATGCCGGACATCCATGCAACTCCGGTTGCGCGGCATTGTGTCTGGTAAAACCGGGCGCTCAATGCTGGCATGGCAGACTGCGCACCATTGATGGCGATGCCGGCACACAGGATCAGGACCGCCAGCAGGGTTGGGTTGCCCAGGCTTTGCCCGACGGTGAAGGCAAACACACCGGCCACGAAGTAGAAACCGGCAATGACACGGTGAGGATTAAACCGGTCCATCGCCCAACCTACAAACAGGGCGCTGACGACACCCCCGAATTGAAACAGGCCACCGATAAATGCAGCACGCTCCATGGAGGCACCTGTTTCACGCATCAACGTGGGCAACCAACTGGTCAGCAGATAAATAACAACCAACCCCATGAAATAGGTTAGCCAAAGCAGTAACGTCCCCTTGGCGTACTTGACCGAAAACAGCATGGCAAGCGAATTTTTACTTGCTCCTTGTGTCTTTTCTTCGGGTACGTGGAAATGAGTTGCCCCCTGAACGCGCTCAGGGGCAATATGCCTCAGAATGCGCCGCACCTTTTCAGTATCGCCCCCTCTGACGATCAAAAATCGGTAGGATTCGGGCAGGAAAAAGACGACAAGCACTGTCAGAGCCAATGGCGCCCATCCGCCCAGCAGAAACAGACTATGCCAGCCATACGCGGGAATCATCCAGCCACTGATGAACCCGCCTGTGGCCATGCCAAGGTTGTACCCGCAGAACATGCAGGTGACCAGCAACGAGCGGATACGGTCAGGACAGTACTCTGAAAATAGCGTTGTCGCATTGGGCATGGCGGCCCCAAGACCAATACCGGTCAAAAAGCGTAATATCACAAGCGTGTCCAGATTGCCGGCATAGGCCGAAGCCAGGCTGAAGCCGCCAAAGACCAGCATGGACAAAATCAATACCACTTTGCGCCCGAAACGGTCAGCCGCAGGACCGGAGAGCAATGCGCCGAAAATCATTCCGCCCAGCGCAGCGCTCATGACAGGGCCCAATTGCGAGCGATCCACCCCCCAATCCTGGGCCAGCGCCGGAGCAATAAAGCCCATTGCTGCAGTGTCGATCCCGTCAACAAAAACAATCAGAAAACAGATGATGGCAATTAACCACTGATATCTGCTCAGCGGGGCATCGTTAATCAGCGTCTGTGCATCAAGACTCGAATTTTGAATCACATTATCCGGTGACGACATGATTCCTCCTTTGTAAAAACATTTGAAATTATTGATCGACTAGTCATGTGTTTATTTGACAGCCTCAGTGAAGCATCCAAATTCGCCGGCAAAGACCCCAGAACCGTTCGATATTGGAATAATGAGCTGCTATGGCCGGGGACATGCGACGATTTGCAATAGACACATGCCCTTATCGTATCCAGGGAACTGGCAAACAGGATGGCGGGCTCACTGGCTGGTACAGTCAGGCCTTTCCCTGGGTGGACTTCAAGTGCAATAGTCATTATTCGGTCTGCCCGCCGGCTTCGTCCAACACCGCATCTATCTGATCCTGAATATTGCCGATATATGATTCCGGCCTGAACATTGCATCTATTTGCTCAGCGGTGAACTGGTGCTTGACTTCGCCCAATTCGATGATGACCTCTTTCAGGTGGCGCTGTTGGGCCACGGCTTTTTTACAAGCAGACTCAACCAAATGATGGGCATTGAGACGACCCAGGGTGGGTGCCAGCGCCATCATGACCGCCTCGGCCATCACCAACCCGTTTGTGCATTCAAGATTATGCTGCATTCTTTCAGGGTTCACCTGCATCCCCTGCAGCACATCCAGCGTGCGCTGGAGCGCACCTGAACATAGTTGGAAAATTTCCGGCAGCGCAAGCCATTCTGCATGCCATCCACCCAGGCTGCGCTCATGCTCCTGAACCATACCTTGGTATAGGCTGGACATCAGAACAGGCACCCGGTTTGCCGCTGCCAGAACAGCCGCGGCCGCTACCGGGTTGCGTTTGTGCGGCATGGTTGAAGAACCGCCCCGCCCTTTTCCCGACGGCTCAGCCATCTCCGCAACCTCGGTCTGCATCATCAGCGACCAGTCGCGCGCCATTTTCCCCAGATTACCCACCACCAGTCCCAACACACCAGCCATTTCGACAATGCGATCGCGTTCACCATGCCAGGTACATATTGGCGCAGTCAGATTCAACTGCTTGGCAAAAGCGGTGACCACAGCAGAACCCTGATCATTTAATGACGCCAGCGAACCCACGGCACCACCCAGTTGCGCCGTCAGCGCTC
>JBOIGK010000325.1:0-5819 GCA_050742695.1 Advenella sp.
AAGCCCGGCAATTGATGCTCAACCAGAATCTGGATGCCGGCCACGTAGGTGGACTGGTCGGATATGAAAGCGCGTCGCAATTTAATCGGGAATACAGTCGTCTTTTTGGCGCACCGCCCCAGCGCGACGTCAGACGTATGAGAGTAAGCACAAGCCAGTCGTCACAGTAAGACGGCCGGCGTGCGTCCGGCTCGGGCGGCTTCTATGGCATTTGTCATTGCAGACGATGCCCGGTTTATGTCATATGCGATTGTCAAACGTTCTGCATGCAACTTCGGGCAATAAGGTCAAATAAGGTCAATAAAAACAACGTCCACGGCACCCCGCCATGGGTTCGCAGGGCAACATTGCAAGGGGCCGCTAACTCAACCATGCCAGGTCGACTCAGCGAATTAGGCAAACATTACGGAGAATTGGGCAATTTGCCAGGTTCTTCCGAACCTATAATAGTTTGACATCATAGGCAGCTTGCCTGCTCTGACACCCGATCCGGGTTACAGCCAACGCCTGTCGCGTCGCTTGTTCCACCGGTCCTTGGGGCAAGGGCGGCCGGGCACCGACGGTCTGTTCGGCGCCCGAAGATCAGCGATGTGCCCAATCCTGTTGTATTCCCTTCACAATTCTTCCTCCTTCGATGCAAGTCGTTGCGAATTCCTGATGCAGTTTAATTACGGAGAGCTATCTCATCATGAGTATCCTCAATATCAATGGCAGTGACCATACAGTTGATGTCGATCCTGGTACGCCGGTTCTTTGGGCGTTGCGCGATGCGCTGGATATGACCGGAACGAAATTCGGCTGCGGCGCTGCGCTGTGTGGCGCCTGTACCGTGCATCTGGACGGTCAGGCTATTCGTTCCTGTGTTACGCCGATCTCGGCCGTCCAGGGAAAAAAAATCACGACCATCGAAGCGGTGACAGACGGCAGCGACCCGGTTGGCGCCGCAGTCCACGCGGCGTGGGTCAAGCATGATGTGGCGCAATGCGGCTATTGCCAAAGCGGCCAGATCATGAGCGCGACCGCCTTTCTCAAAGGCAGGCCAAAGGGCAGCCAGCCTACTGCCGATGAAATTGACGCAGCCATGGCCGGCAATATCTGCCGCTGCGGCACCTATACCCGCATTCGCACTGCCATTGCCGATGCTGCCCAAACCCTTGCCTGAACGGAGTCAAGCATGTCGAACAATACTTTTTATAGTGAATTGCCCCGCGCACTGCAACACAGTCTTGAGCAAGGGCAGGCTGGTAGCCGACCCCCGCTCGCCCGTCGCAGTTTTCTGAAGATGGTCGGTGCAGGTGGCCTGGCAATAGGCGCATTCCCCCACGTACTCATGGCGCAGGACGCAAAAGGGGCTGCGTCTGCAGCGCCCGCGCTCAAGCCGGGCCAGCAGCCATCCGCATTCGTGCATATTGCGCCCAGTGGCGAGGTGACGGTGACGATCAACCGCCTGGAATTTGGCCAGGGTGTACAGACGGGCCTGCCGATGATTCTGGCAGAGGAGCTGGATGCCGACTGGAGCCTTGTGCGCAGCCGCAATGGCAGCAACGATATTGCATACCAGGATCCGGTGTTTGGCGTGCACCTGACCGGTGGATCAACGTCAATCAAGCACAGTTATACCCAATATCGTGAACTCGGTGCCCGCGCCCGAGCCATGCTGATGTCTGCTGCCGCTGAACGCTGGAAAGTGGACGTAGCCAGTGTGCGCACGCAAGCGGGCACCGTACTGGGCCCCGAGGGCCGCAAGGCAAGTTATGGCGAGTTGGCTGAAGCTGCCATGGCGCTTCCCGTGCCCGAGAAGGTGGAACTTAAGGACCCGAAAGATTTTCGCATCATCGGCCAGGCCACCACGCGCATTGATGCCAAAGCCAAGAGCAGCGGACAGCAGGATTTCGGTATTGATATGAATCTGCCGGGTCAATTGACCGCGGTGGTGGCGCATCCTCCCGTATTCGGCGGCAAGCTCGCTTCCATGGATGATGCTGCTGCGCGCGCCGTCAAAGGGGTCAAAGCGGTGCTGCGGGTCGCCGTCGATGGCGGTGGACAAGGCGTAACGGTTATTGCCGATGGCTACTGGCAGGCCAAGCAGGGACGCGATGCGCTCAAGCTGCAGTGGGATACGGCCAGCGTGGAGAAGGTAGACAGCGAAAAACAACTGGCTCAGTATAGGGAAATGGCTGACAAACCCGGTCCTCGTCTGTACGAAGCGGATATGTCGCCACTGGCTTCGGCGCCCCACAAGCTGGATGCTGAGTTTTTCTTCCCATATCTGGCCCACGCGCCCATGGAGCCGTTGAACTGTACCGTCCAGATGACAGAGAACGGCGCACAGTTATGGGTTGGTACGCAAATGCCCGGGATCGATGGCGCGGCCGCGGCCCGTGTGCTGGGGTTCAAACCCGAGCAGATTCAGGTGAACGTGCAAACCGCTGGCGGCGGGTTCGGCCGACGTGGCGTGGGCACCAGCGATTTTGTGGTGCTGGCTTGCGAAGTGGCCAAGGCAGCAAAAACAGCCGGAATCAATGCACCAATCCGCACGCTATGGAGCCGTGAGGATGATATCAAGGGCGGCTACTACCGACCCGTGCATCTGCATCGCGCGCGTATTGGTTTTGATGACAAGGGCAAGGTGCTGGCCTGGGATCATGTGCTGGTGGGGCAGTCCATCGTCACCGGTACTTTGTTTGAGTCGATGATCAAAAACGGCATAGACTCTACCGCAACCGAAGGGATGCGCGACCCATACCCGCTGCCGATGCAATTGACGGTGCATCACCCCAAAGTGAATGTCCCCGTATTATGGTGGCGCAGTGTCGGGTCCACACATACGGCCTTTGTCATGGAAACGCTGATTGACGAGATCGCGCGAGCGACCAAACAGGACCCGGTTGCTTACCGCATGGGGCTTTTTGGCGACAAGAGCCCGCGCCACAAAGCCGCCCTGCAATTGGCAGTAGAGCGCAGCGGCTATGGCAAGACCACCTTGCCCGAGGGTCATGCCTGGGGGGTAGCGGTGCATGAGTCCTTCAGCTCAGTGGTGGCGTATGTGGTCGAGGCCTCGGTGCAGGATGGAAAACCCGTGCTGCACCGTGCGACTGCTGGCGTGCATTGTAATCTTGCCGTCAACCCGCGCAGCGTAGAAGCTCAGGTGCAGGGCGCTGCCATCATGGGGCTGTCGATGTGTCTGCCGGGCGCTGCCATTACCCTTAAGGACGGCCAGGTGCAGCAGAGCAATTTTGGCGACTTCAGCGTACCGCGTATTACCGACGCGCCAGAGATCGCTGTGCATATTGTGCCCAGTGCCGAACCGCCCACAGGTATGGGAGAGCCGGGCCTGCCAGCCTTGGCGCCTGCCTTTGCGAACGCCATTGCCAGCATTACCGGCAAGCCATTGCGCAATCTTCCTTTCAAGCTGGGGTGAATGCGGCAGGTGTCCAGATCAAATTCTCAATTGTTCCAGCTACTGCTGAACATGGTGCTTGATGAGTGAGATCAGGACCAACGGGGCGACGAAGGAGGGTCGCCCTTATGTAAAAAGCCTCTGCGATCGTGTCTAGATCGCAGAGGCTTTTAGTTATGGTGCTACAGGCTTATCGCTGGATCAGCGATTGACCAGTTTGGCCGGAAAAGCCGCCATGACGAGTACGGCGTTGAGCAACAGGCACACGGCAAAGAACCATAAGGCGGCATGTGCTGTGCCGGTCAAATCGGTTGCCCAGCCAATAAGCGAGTTGCTGACCAGGCCAGCAATATTGGCAATCGAGCAGGCCAGGGCAAAACCGGTGGCTGCTGCGGTCCCTTTAAGAAAGGTCGCAGGCAGGCTGAAGAAGACCGGCACAGCACCGAGCAATGCGCAGGAGGCAACGGTAAAGGTCACAACGGTCAGGATCAGATTGCTGGAAACAAATGTGCTGCAGGTCAGGGCGATCGCGCCTACGGTAAGCGGGATTGATAAATGCCAGCGGCGCTCACGATAGTGATCGGAGCTGGCGCCGATGGCCAGCATGCCAATCACACCCGCAATACTGGGAATGGCCGTGAGTAAACCAATGTCAAAGGTATCTGCGACCCCGGCATTCCGGATGAACGACGGCATCCAGAAACCGATGGCATAGGCGCCCAGCAGAATCGAAAAATCAATGCTGCCCAGCATCCACACTTTGATATTGAAAAAACCGTCCTTGAATGAATGCTTGCTGTGTTTTCCTTCGGCATTGTCGTGATCCAGATCACGCTGCAGCAGCGTTCGCTCTTCATTGTTCAGCCACTTGGCCTTGTGATGATTGTCAGGCAGGGCCCAGAACGTCAGGATGCCCAGCAACACACTTGGAATGGATTCGAGCAGGAACAGCCACTGCCAGCCGCGCAAGCCATGCAACTGGTCAAAGTGGTTCATGATCCAGCCGGAGAGGGGGCCGCCAATCACGCTCGATAGCGGCAGGCCGATCATGAACAGAGCAATGATTTTGCCGCGGCGGTAGGTGGGATACCATGTTGTCAGGTAGTACAGGACGCCAGGCAGAAAACCCGCCTCGGCAGCGCCAAGGATAAAGCGCAGCGCGTAAAACTGCGTGGGCGTTGTAACGAACATGGTCAGGCCGGACAGAATGCCCCAGGTGATCATGATCCGGGCGATCCACATTCGTGCACCGACTTTTTCCAGGATCAGATTGCTGGGTACTTCGAAAATAATGTAGCCGACAAAAAACAGACCCGCACCCAGACCATAGGCGGTGACGCTAAATTGCAGATCTTCCACCATTTGCAATTTGGCAAAACCAACGTTGATCCTGTCCAGGTACGCGGCAAGGTAACAGAAACACAGAAAGGGAATAAGGCGCCAGGTAATTTTTGTATAGAGATCCCGGTTTGTTTCGCCGGTTTGGAGCAATGGTGGGTTTGAAGTGGTCGAGTTCACGTCAAATGTCTCCTGGAGGTAGGGGTCCGCACGAGGGACAATAGAGCCGGATGACCTGATCAACGCCTGTCATCCGGTTCCGGTCAGTGTTATGGGTTGGCGCTGGCGCTTTGTGTCGTCAGGTCCTGCTCATAGAGGTCGTAGCCGTAAACCCAACCAGGGTCTTCCTGCTTGAGCAGGAAGGTGTTTGCGTTTGATACCGACTGGACTTTGGAGGCGCGCTCTTTGCGATTGGCTTCATAGAGCTCGAAGGCTGTCCGATAGTCGCCAAGCCCGGTTTCTTCAAGGCAGCGGGTCAGCATGGCTGCATCTTCAATTGCCATGCAGGCGCCCTGAGCCATGTGTGGCTTCATGGGATGGCAGGCGTCGCCCAGCATGACCAGGCGGCCCCGGCTCCAAATGGGCAGGGGGTTGCGATTAAGCAGCGGCCATTTGGTAATGTTTTCTGTAGAGCGAATCAGGTTTTGTACAGTCGAGTTATAGCCATCGAACGCAGCGAGCATTTCTTCCTGTGAGCTATCCACAAATGAGCCCTGGAAGTCCCACGCTTCGTGCGGGACGCCGGTCACGAAGTAGTATTCGTCACGCTTGCCGGTCGTGTAATAAACCATCATGTGCCGATCTTCGGTCCACCATTTGACACAGTCTTCAAATTCATCCGCAAACTTGACAAGATTCTCGCCGCGAATCAGTGCGCGATGTGCGACCCAGCCGCTATACGTGGGTGCTTCGACGCCCAGCAGGGTTTCGCGGATTTTTGAATAAATGCCGTCGGCGCCAATCACAATATCGGCAGTGACGTGCGTGCCGTCAGCAAATCCCAGCTGAACTTTTTCGCCATCGTCTTCAAGCGTTTCCAGTTTCTTGCCAAAGTGAACGGTGCCTGGTTTGATGCTCGACA
>JBOIGK010000326.1:0-2755 GCA_050742695.1 Advenella sp.
CCCGAAGAGTACCGCAAGCATGGATAAACTCAGAATTGTCGGCGGGCAACGCCTGAACGGCGAAATCAGCATTTCTGGCGCCAAGAACGCGGCCTTGCCGATCCTGTGCGCCGCACTGCTCACGGCAGAGCCAGTGACGCTGCGCAATGTGCCACAGCTCAATGACATCAGCACCACGGTGCGGCTGCTGGCCGACCTGGGCGTTAAAATCACCCAGGAAGCAGGCGGCATTGTGCATTTGCAGGCTGACCAGATCACCAATCTGGAAGCTTCATATGAACTGGTGAAAACCATGCGCGCTTCCATCCTGGTCCTTGGGCCCCTGCTGACGCGGTTCGGGCAGGCCAAGGTCAGCCTGCCTGGTGGTTGCTCCATTGGTCAGCGTCCGGTAGACCAGCATATCAAGGGTCTGACAGCGCTGGGCGCAGACATTGCCGTAGAGCATGGTTTTGTCGTGGCAAGCGCTACGCGCCTGAAGGGCGCATCCATTGTGACCGATATGGTGACGGTGGGCGGTACCGAACAGTTTCTGATGGCCGCAGCATTGGCCGAAGGCCAGACAGTGCTGGAGAATGCGGCACGGGAACCGGAAGTAGTAGATCTGGCGGAAATGCTCATCTCCATGGGGGCGCGCATTTCCGGGCATGGCACGGACCGGATCGTGATTGACGGTGTTGAGCGCCTGCACGGTACAGACTATACGGTCGTGCCCGACCGTATCGAAGCCGGTTCTTTCCTGTGCGCAGTCGGTGCAACCGGTGGCGACATCATGTTGCGCAATGCTGCGCCCGATACCATGGGCGCGACGCTGGACAAACTCATAGACGCCGGCCTGACAATTGAAACCGGCGCGGACTGGATTCGCGCCTCGATGCAGACACGGCCCAAAGCCGTGGGCTTTCGTACCCGTGAATATCCCGGCTTTCCGACAGATATGCAGGCCCAGCTGCTGGCGCTCAATACAGTAGCTGTCGGAACGGCATTTGTTGTCGAAAACATATTCGAAAACCGTTACATGCACGTGCCCGAACTGATGCGCATGGGCGCCGATATTGAACTGGATGGCCACACGGCAGTCATCAACGGCGTGTCGCAGCTTATGGGCGCCCAGGTCATGGCGACCGATCTGCGTGCCTCTGCCAGCCTGGTCATCGCCGGCCTGGCAGCGACTGGTGAAACCATCATTGATCGCATCTATCATCTGGATCGCGGTTACGAAAAAATGGAAGACAAGCTGCAGGCGGTGGGCGCCGACATCCAGCGACTGCGGAGCTGACACTCATGACACAGAATCCCCAACTGACCATGGCCCTGTCAAAAGGGCGTATTTTTGAAGAAACGCTGCCGCTGCTGGAGCAGGCAGGCATCGTCGTGACCGAGCATCCCGATCAGTCGCGCAAGCTGATACTGCCTACCAGTCGCGCTGATCTGCGGATTTTGATTGTGCGTGCTTCTGATGTGCCCACCTATGTGCAATATGGTGCGGCCGATTTCGGCATCGCCGGCAAAGACGTGCTGTACGAATACAGCAAAGAACATCCGGGTGGCCTGTATCAGCCTATCGACCTGAATATCGCACGTTGTCGTCTGGCCGTTGCGGTGCGCGAAGGATTCGATTACGAAGCAGCGGTGCGCCAGGGCGCGCGGCTGCGTGTGGCCACCAAGTACGTTAACGTGGCGCGCGAGCATTTTGCCCGCAAGGGCGTGTATGTTGATATTATTAAGCTGTATGGCTCCATGGAGCTGGCGCCGCTGGTCGGACTGGCCGACGCCATTGTCGATGTCGTCTCTACCGGGGGCACCCTGCGCGCCAATGGCCTGGTCGCCGTCGAAGATGTCATGCCCGTGTCTTCCCGGCTGATTGTCAACCAGGCGGCGCTCAAGACCCGTGCCGCGGTTTTGCAGCCCATTCTGGATGCCTTTGAACACGCAACGCCCTCGCAGGGATAATCTGAAGCTATGAAACCTGTAATCAATCGACTGGACTCCCGTGCCGACGGGTTCGCGGGTAAGCTGCGCCAACTGCTGGCTTTTGAGGCTAGCGAAGACGCCCATATCGAACAGGCCGTTGCCGGTATTTTGCAAGACGTCCGGCAGCGCGGCGATGCTGCCGTTCTGCAATACACGGCCAAATTCGACCGTTTGCCGGTGACCGCGATGGCAGATCTGGAGATTTCGCCCGCAGAATGCAAGGCCGCGCTGGATGCGCTGGAACCGGCACGTCGCCAGGCGCTGGAGCAGGCGGCGCAACGCGTGCGCATGTATCATGACCGGCAGAAAGCCGAATCCTGGCAGTACCAGGAAGAAGACGGAACGGTGCTGGGCCAAAAAATCACGCCCATGGATCGCGTAGGTCTTTACGTACCGGGCGGCAAGGCCGCCTATCCCTCTTCGGTGCTAATGAACGCGATTCCGGCCAAGGTGGCTGGGGTGGGCGAAGTCATTATGGTCACGCCAACGCCCGATGGCGTACGCAACCCGCTGGTACTGGCCGCCGCCGCCGTGGCCGGCGTTGATCGCGTGGTTGCCATCGGTGGCGCCCAGGCGGTGGGGGCGCTGGCGTACGGCACCGATAGCATTGCCGCCGTGGATAAAATTGTCGGCCCTGGCAATGCCTATGTGGCTGCTGCCAAGCGTCGGGTTTTTGGTACGGTAGGCATTGATATGGTCGCCGGCCCCAGTGAGATCCTGATTATCTGTGATGGCACCACGCCGGCAGACTGGATCGCCATGGATCTGTTTTCTCAGGCCGAAC
>JBOIGK010000327.1:0-3950 GCA_050742695.1 Advenella sp.
CAGCAAGGCATTGAACGAAGCGCAGACCAGCGATTCGACATTAGGACAGGCCATATTGCCCCTGGTCCGGGCGCATCCCGGAAAAAGCGGTATATATGCATTGGCCGACGCCCATGAAGCGTTCGCCGCACGCGCGCTGCTGGCACGCGCCGCGCAAAAATCGCTGGATATGCAGTATTACATCTGGCATGACGATATCACAGGAACCCTGCTTCTTGAAGAACTGCGCACCGCGGCCGACAGGGGCGTCCGTGTCCGCCTGCTACTGGACGACAACGGTACGGCTGGTCTGGATGAAGAGCTTGCTGCCCTGAATAACCATCCGAATATCGAGATTCGGCTGTTCAATCCGTTTATCGTACGCTGGCCCAAATCCATAGGCTTCGTTACCGACTTTATGCGTGCAAATCGCCGCATGCACAACAAATCGTTTACTGCCGACAACCAGGCAACAATTATTGGCGGACGCAATGTGGGTGACGAATATTTCGGGGCGGGCGAATCCGTTTTATTTGCCGATCTGGATGTTCTGGCTATCGGCAAGGCTGCATGCGACGTTTCCACCGATTTCGATCGTTACTGGGAAAGCAAGTCATCTTATCCTGTCGACTTGATCTTGCCGAAGGTCGACGCAAGAGTCCTGCCGCAGCTCAAAGCCAGGGCCGAAAGCCTGATAAAGTCTCAGGCTGCCGCCCAATATACGCAAGCGATCAGAACCTCGCCGTTTATTTCGAAGATGCTAAAGGGCGACCTTAGCTTCGAGTGGGTCGATATTCGGATGGTCAGCGATGACCCTGCCAAAGGCCTGGGCAAAGCAAAGTCAAACGGCCTGCTGACTTATCAGCTGGCTGACATTCTTGGGCGCCCCACCCGTACCGTTGATTTGATATCCCCGTACTTTGTACCCACGGCCGCCGGCGTGGAGGTATTTACAAAAATGGCCCGGGACGGAGTAAAACTGCGGGTTTTGACCAATTCGCTGGATGCCACGGACGTTTCTGCCGTCCATGCCGGCTACGCCAAACGGCGTGAAGATCTCCTGGCCGCAGGAATCGAACTCTATGAGTTGCGACGCATATCCGCCACCGCTACAGACGAACGTAATGGCAGTGCTGGGCCTTTTGGCAGTTCCGGATCCAGCCTTCACGCAAAAACATTTGCCGTTGATCATAAGCGCGTATTTGTCGGATCGTTCAACTTCGACCCCCGATCGACCCATCTTAATACCGAAATGGGCTTTGTCATTGAAAGCGCCAACCTGGCATTGCAGATCGAAAACTACTTTGATAAAGAGATCGCCAAAACATCGTACGAAGTTCGCTTGTCTGAAGCGGGTAACGTGTATTGGATAGAGCGCCGTGACGGTAAACTGATCCGCTACGACTCGGAACCCGAGACCAGCCTGTTCAAACGTGGCATCGTCTGGTTCCTCTCGATATTACCTATTGAGTGGCTTTTGTAATAGTGAAAATTTATGAAATTTCAAGATCTACAGGTGGTAGATTAATCTCATGGGGCCTGAGGAAGGGATCTTATAATGGGTTCTGCCTTTATTGCCATTGCCCAGAGTCTATAGCCCCGACTGTTCAATTGAATGCCGGGGCCAAGCAACTTACTTTATGGCCGCAGCAATTTGCCGGGCAAGCTCCGCAATCTCATCCATATCCCCTTTTACACGACCATGACGTTCTACTTTTTGCCCGATATAACGGGGAACCAGATGAAAATGCACGTGGTAAACGGTCTGTCCGGCAATTTCATTGTTGAACTGTGACAGGATAAAACCGTCAGCTTTGGTCACTTCCAGCAGCGCTGGCGCGATTTTTTTTGCAGTGGCCACACATGCCTGGGCGCCCTCCACCGACAAATCGAGTAGCGTTTCGGCCTCTTCCTTGGTCAGAATAAGCAAGTGTCCTTTCGTTTGCGGCATGATATCCATCATGGCGTATGTCTTGTCGTCTTCATAAATTTTGAAGGACGGCGCCTCTGCCCGAAGAATTTTCGCGAAAATATTCTGACTATCGTAGGCCATGTTTGCTCCTCTATCGCCTGGTTGAAAACGGATATGGTCCGGTCTGTAGGGCCCTGGACATTGCTGCACGGCGGCACTTTATGCGTCACCCGCGGAATCATCTCGAATTATAAGCAGGAATCGCCAATAACGTGATTGAAGCTATGGAGAAGCCGTAATTTGCCTGATTCCCAGGCAGCATACAACATCGTTACACCTCCCTCTTACACCTTCCTCTTTTTACACAAACAGACCCGTTTCTTGCCGCCAAGAGCGTGCTGCGTGCGTCCATTAACCCTGCTTGTTTCCTTCTTTGGGATAATTATTAGCGTACGCAAGCTGACAACGACCGTCACCCACCCTACTCTTTTGGGACTTAAAAACTCCACTGCTTAGACGCTGACGTTGTCAGACTCCCTGTGCAACCCTCTCTAACCTTCCCCTAGCCGACTTCTCTTATCCGACCCCCGAACGGAGCAAGTAATGCTCACAAAGCCTTTCCCCTCAACGCGACATCCCCTGACCACGACGGCACAGCGAGAACCCTGCCCACCGACGACATTTCCAGGGAAAGATTCTCATATTTGTATCGAGCAGACCGCCAAAACACGATCAAAAGGCAGGCCAAAAATCATCCAAAACTATGTTTTTGTTCGATTTTGCCCTGTGGATAAGCTCTGGGCGAGCCACTGTGAATAACTTCTGTATCAAAACTTGATAAATAGCGGGAAATTGCCAAGTGCCAAAGTTGTTCATTTTTATACACCGGACAAAAGTCAGGTATTCACCAACCAAATTTCCCGCTAAGTGCATGAATATGCGCGCAAATTCATTCGTTTCAACATATCCACAGAGTATCTATCTCTTAATCTTTTATATATTCAAACAGTTTAATAACTAGAGGTGCTTAAGCACCGAAATGGCCTGCTTTAGAGTTTCCTGTTTTTTTGCAAAACAAAAACGAACCAGGCTATGGTTTGATTCAATATCATCTGGATTTCGGTAAAAAGCAGACACTGGAATCAAGGTCACTTTCTTTTCCTGAGTCAACCATTTCGCGAAATCAAGTTCATTGTCCTGAGATATCTCTGAATAATCGGCCAGAAGAAAAAAGGTTCCCTGACTACGTATCGGTTTAAACCGAGTGTTTTTCAGTTCTTCATAGAGAAAATCGTGTTTTTCCTGATAAAAGGCGGGCAATGTCAGATAGGTTGAGGGATCCGCTGTATAAACACCCAGCGCTACCTGCATTGGAGAACTCACGGTAAACACCATGAACTGATGTACTTTTCGTAATTCAGCAGTCATAGCTGCAGGCGCACAGCAATACCCTATTTTCCAACCGGTCGTGTGATAGGTTTTGCCAAACGACGAGATATGAAAGGTTCGTGCTGCGAGAGCGGGACGGCTGCTTAGACTCAGAAACGGGTTTTGATCAAAAACAATATGTTCATAGACTTCGTCTGCCAACAAAAGCACGTTTGTGTCAGTGATAATGGTTTCCAACGCATCCAGATCGCTTGCTGCCAGAGTGATACCGGTAGGATTATGAGGAAAATTCAATATTATCAATCTGGTTTTAGGGGTAATTGCCTCCCCTACCCTATCCCAATCTACTGAATAACTGCTGTGTTCATTCCCAGGCGCAACAAGCGGCACAAAAACTGGGATTCCACCAGCCAGACGAATTGCCGGTACGTAGGAGTCGTAACTTGGCTCAAGCACGATAACTTCATCTCCGGAATTGACCACGGCAAGAATTGCAGCCATTAGCGCTTCCGTAGCACCACTGGTAACGGTAACCTCTGTATTCTCGTCATATTGATGGCCATACAGTGTTGCGACCTTTTTTGCGATGTTGCTGCGCAACAGCTGGTCACCAGGCATATAGGGATATTGATTGTGGCCGGTTTTCATCGCCTGGGTAACCATATCAATG
>JBOIGK010000328.1:0-4906 GCA_050742695.1 Advenella sp.
GGGCCCAGAAAAAACTCCTGAGCTGCGATCTCTCGTTCGCCATCGGCTTTGCTGCATAGGCGCAGGGTGGCTTCCAGAACGACGGCGGCTAACGGTAATTCTGCCGAAGGATCGGCATGAACCAGGCTGCCACCGATTGTGCCGCGGTTGCGCGTCTGAATGTGTCCTACCCAGCGCAGAGCATCGCGCACTAATGGTATTGCCCCATGTACTTCAATGTTATCCTCAACGGCGCGCTGTCCAGTTGTGGCACCCATGGACACTGCGCCTTCGCGTATGTCCACCTGTTTGAGTTCAGCCAACCGGTTGATGTCCAGTAGCATAGAGGGGCGAGCGAGCCGCATGGCCATCATAGGCACAAGGCTCTGACCGCCGGCCAAGGTTCTGGCGTCGCCTCCGTACTGATCCAGACATTCCAACGCATGGTCCAGAGATTCAGCGAGGACGTATTCGAAAGGAGCGGCTTTCATAGATTGAATGGCCTATGCGGTATCGCCTTGTGGTGTACAACTTGCGGTGTCTTTGTACAAGCCTGGTTGATATTTAGCATCCTGATGGTCAGCGCGTGTAAGCGCAAAGTGGTTTCGGTTCCCAAATTATCTGTGGTACGGACTAACGGGGCAAACGAGTTAAGTTCTTAGAGCGTGAGTTATTCTCACGCTCCACAGTTGCCATATCCGATAGCTGTGCGTATTTATGGCGCAAATTCAGTCGTGATTAAATTCTGGCAAGGGTTTGGGGCTGCGACTTCATACGACTATGAGACAAGCAGACTGGCTGCAATAACCAGAGCGAAGAAGCCAGGGATTGCTGCGAATATATTGCGACGAATCAGTTGAAGCTTTCGCGACAAAGTAATAATATCCATTGAGCGTGCGTTTCAGTCACGCTAAGCAAACTACAAACAGGAGAGATCTCATCCGAAAAATGCCCCCGCTCAATGCCGTGCGGGCGTTCGAAGTGGCGGCGCGTCACGTGAGTTTTACGAAGGCCGCTGCGGAACTGAACGTCACCCACGGAGCCGTGAGCCGCCAGGTTGCGTTGCTTGAAGACTGGCTGGGCGTCGCGCTGTTTCACAGAACACCGTCGCAGTTATCACTCACCGAAGAAGGCCGGGAATATCTCAACGAGGTCTCGACTGCGCTTGATCGCTTGGTGACCGCGTCTATGCATGTTATGCAGCGGGCGGCCCCCGTTGTGTTGCGCGTCAATGCGCCGCCTACGTTCACCATGCGCTGGCTGATCGCACGCATGTCGGTGTTTCAACGCAAACGGCCTGACGTCGAAATCCGCCTGACTACCTCAGTGGCGCCACCGAATTTTCAGGAAAATACCTACGACATTGCCCTGCGAGGGCAACAAGGTCCCCTGAATAACTGCAGGTCGATTCCCTTCATGACCGAGATCATCATTCCCATCTGCCACGTTGACTTGCAAGAGACGCTAAGGCTCGCGCATCCGCGTGATTTGGCGGCGCATACGCTTATCAGCTATGCCACTGAACCATATGCCTGGAGCGAATGGTTGGCTGCGGCTGGCGTGCCCGATCTGAAACCCGCTAATATACTTAGTTTCGAGCAGATGTACTTTGCCTTGCAGGCGGCGTCAGAGGGACTGGGGTTGGCTATGGTTCCGCTATTTCTGGCGATAGACGATATAATTGCAGGCCGCCTGTGTGTGCCGTTCGGACCTCTTGGTGCCAAGATGCGTACATACTACGTCAACAGCGTTGCGATATCCAAGGCACAGACTCTGAATGTTGATTTTTGCGAGTGGCTGCAGCAAGAAGGTCGCGACACAGAGCAGTCGATCACTGCTTGGGCGGGCAGTCAAGGATGGACACTTTGAACTAGCGTTGAAGTCAGAACATCGGCAGTCAATGCGTCTGACGTGGCAGCGCTTTCAATTGCTCTTGGTACCACGAAATTCCCATAGCCGAACCGTACCAGTCTTAATATGGCGATTAGCATGCATTGGGCGCACATATGGTTTGCTGGACCTTATCCTCCTGCGCCAGACTTTATTTCTCTTTTTAAATGGCGCCGCACCTTCTGTCTGTTAGACAACTGACAAACCTTGCAATGAACAGAAAATCCAGGCGCAAGATTCAAGGCTGTTTACTCTTGGCCACCTTCATGTTCGCGTCGAGTGATTTCAATGGTCGCGGTCATGCCCGCTGCAAGCTTGACACCGGAGGGAACTCGATCAATGTGGATGCGCACCGGGATACGTTGAGCAAGGCGCACCCAGGAAAACGTGGCTGCGACATTTGGCAGACCCAGATGACCAGGTGCGTCATTGCTGTTTTCGATACCGTGCCCGATGCTTTCGACGTGGCCGGATATCGGCTGATCAAAGCCCATCAGCATAATCTGCGCTGGGTTATCTACATTAATTTGCCGGATCTTTGTTTCCTCGAAATAACCGGTTATCCTGAAGCTGGCCGAATCAAGGATGGTGATCTTGGTCATGCCTGCCGTCGCATAATCGCCTGGCCGAAGCCTGAGATTGGTGACATAGCCGTCGACGGGTGAGCGGATGACTGATCGGGCAAGGTTGAGCTTGGCAAGATTTAGTGCCGCGACTGCCGCTTGATAGGCGGCGCTGGCTACAGCCGCCGCTCCGTTAGCTTGCTGGACCGCTTCTTTGGACACGGCATCCCTAACCTGGCTGTATCGCCGCGCCGTCGCTTGGCGAACGATCAAATCCTGACGTTTGGCTTGGACGTCAGCTTGCGCTAACGCCACTGCGATCCGAAGCCGCTCGGCGTCGATCTTGTAAAGAATGTCGCCCCGGTGTACATACTGATTGTCCACGACAGGTACGAAGCTGACCGTGCCGGAGACTTCCGGTGCGATCTGCACAACATCCACGCCAACCCGCCCATCGCGGGTCCAGGGCGTTTGCCCGTAGTGGGCCCAGGCCTTCAACGCGATAATAACGGCGATAGTTACGAGACAAAGGGTGAGGGCATAGCGGTAGAGTAGGGATAGCATAAACTTCAAGGCAATAGTCCAATCAATGGGAGGTACTGCGCGAGCAGACCGTAAATGATGACGAAGGTAGCAAGCTCGACGAGCGCTTGTGAAGCGAACAGGCGATGGATGCCGGTCGCGGAGAAAAAACGGGTCATTGCCACGGCCACTACTAGCGCAACAAACGCGAGTAACACCAGGCCGGGGACAAGGACGCCGCCAACATTAAGATCAACGATCATGCGCTATGTTTCCTTGCCTCTGTCGTTTCAGTGGAGCGCAGTGCGAACCTGAGATCGATGAGCAAATCCAGTATCCGCAAGCGATTATTGAACGAGCTGTTCGTTATCAGCGCTGTTAATGTCTGGATACGCTGGTCAAAGTGGATCTGTTCGGCAGGCGTCATTGGTCCTGTGGCGCTGAAGCGTGCGGCGATGCTGAAAAGCAGTTCGTTCAACTTGACAGCGGCTTTGCCCGTGACCAGGTGGGCTGTCTTGTGAAGCTGACCTGCGGCATGGCCGATGCGAAGATGGTTCACGGTGTCATCGAGAATGTTCGTATAGTTTTTCTCGGACACTCGCAACCTTGGCAGCAGCAACGCAGTTCGATCGATCATAAGACTGGTCCAACGAGCTTCATTGGGCGCACCGCCCAGGGCTCGTCTGCTGACGTCCCGCCGACTCAAGTGCAGTAGCCGGTTGATCGCCACATCGACCGGTACGGTCTGGAACAGGGACATGCTCACTGCCCCGAACCCTACCCCAGCAAAGAGCGCAACCGAGGTGTTGAGGGATTTGGCGAAGTCGCCGGTGTAATGGGCACCCAGATTCAAGAGGATCGGAATCGTGAGGGTAATGCCGAGTGCCATGTATGTTGTCGGCGGGCGCGCCTGCAGCGAGCCTGCGAACAAGAACGCAGGGGCGAGCACAGCGATAAGAACTGCGAAGTCTGTAACTTGGGGAAGGATAACGAAGCTGTAGGCGAAGCTGATTACTACCCCATACATCGAGCCGACTATGTATTTGACCACGTTAGGCGCTGGCGCATCGACGTTCCCGAACAGGGCGCAGCATACACCGAGTATGGAGACGGCCGTTGCCCCGTCCGGCCAGGCCGACCAGATCCAGAAGGCGCAGCCAAGAAGGATGCCGATGGTTGCGCCCAGCGCAGCGCGGCCCGCCATCCAGGGATCACGGTGATAGACGTAACCCTTGGCACGGTTCGGCCCATGAAGTGCTGCCACTTTACGCGATCGTGCAGGCGATGCGATATTGCGCTCAAGCTTGTCGCAGTCCTGAAGTAAACCGATCATCTCGGCCAGATGACCGGCAAGGTTCGCAGCAAGCCTGTGGACAGGCGTTGTCGCACCCGCGCCAAAAAGCTTCTGGATTGATCGCGCCCGGACGATCAATTGGATTGCGGTGGCCTCCTGCTTGTCCGTCCCGTTGGTTGCGATCCAGGAACCGACGTCACCAACTAATGCGATCAGTTCATCGGGCGCATTGTCGTCGCTTATGCCAAGGAAATGGATCCGGTCTTCGATCTCTGTCGAGAGTGCAAGCATTCGAGCGAGCCGGTCATGAATCAGTTGCAGTGTCTCGCGACGTGGCGTCGCGGGAGCGGCATCGTATGGCAAATACGTCGCAAGCCCCTGCAGCGCAAGCAGCTCCGCTGCAAGCTGGCTGCGGCCACGACGATTTTTCCCTGGCGTTGCATTCAGTGCGTCACCAGCCAGCCGACGGGCGTCGCGCAGCGTCGCCGACAGCTTGCCGGTGAATTGACCGGTCATACGCTTTGGCAGGACATAGCGATGAATCAGAACAGCACACAGAATCCCGATAGAGATTTCCTGGACACGCACGGATGCGGTGTCAAAAACCGCACTTGGATCAAGCACGCTCGGAAAGCCGATAAGGCTCGCTGTGTAGCCA
>JBOIGK010000329.1:0-4535 GCA_050742695.1 Advenella sp.
GTCCGCTGGTCGTTGACGGCAAAGTCTTCACCGGTACCTCTGGCTGCAGTATTACGGGCACGGCAGGTGGTTGCTACATTACCGCCCATGATGCTGAAACAGGCAAGGAATTGTGGCGTCTGAACACCATTGGCGATCCTGCGGTAGACGATAGCTGGGGTGGCCTGGCCAAGGAAAACCGCTGGGGCGGTTCGCCCTGGATTACCGGCTCTTACGATCCAAAACGCAAAATGCTGTTCTGGGGTGTAGGTATGCCGATTCCGTATCCATCCGTTCTGCGAGGCAGTGGCAATGGCGATGCGCTGTACACCAGCTCTACGCTGGCCATCGATGCCGAAACAGGCAAAGTCAAATGGCATTATCAGCATATGCCCAATGACGATTGGGATCTGGACAGTCCGTTTGAACGCGTGCTTGTAGAAAGTCAGATTGCGCCATCCAAGGATGAAGTGGCCTACATGAGCAAGGATGTGGAAGCGGGCAAGAAATATGATGTGATTGCATCCGTTCCCGGCAAATACGGTACAGCCTTTGTGCTGGATCGTGATACCGGCAAGCTGCTGTGGGCACGCGATACCGTTTTCCAGAACGTGATCAAGGGATTCACGGAAGATGGCAAGGTCATTACCAATACCGATCTGAAAGCCAAATCCATCGACGAAACGGTCAAGGTATGTGGCGGACGCGATCTGGGTAAATTGTGGATGACAGCGGCATACAGCCCGCTGACTAATGCTCTGTATGTCCCGGTCAGCTCTTCATGCAAGGAGCTCACACCCAAGCCGATAGAGCTGCGTACCGGCGAATCGGTTGGTGCCCAGGCATCGGGTGCAGTATCGTTTGCACCAGGAGAAGATAGCGTAGGTCGCGTGTATGCGGTCGATGTGAAAACCGGCAAATTCCTGTGGGTTAAAAAGCAGAAACCGATTTTCAGCTCTGGCGTGCTGACAACCGGTGGCGGCCTGGTCTTTACCGGCGACAGCATGCGCGAGTTTGCTGCGTATGACCAGAACAACGGCGAGAAGCTGTGGTCGATTCGCCTGAATACCTCGATTGGCGGATTCCCGATGACCTACAGCGTTGATGGCAAGCAGTACATCGCTGTTGTGACAGGCCCGAACGCCCAGACACCGCCTGCTGCGATTCTGAGCCCCGAGCTGAAAAACGTTGTTGACTCCGGTCACTCGGTCTTTGTATTTGCGCTGGATGATGTAAAGGCCAAGAACGGTAAAAAATAAGGCTGCGAACGCAGTTGCGTGACGGTGTTCTGCTGTCACGCAGGTAAGAGCGCCCCTTTGGAGCGCTTTCTCGTTAGTGCTCGCTGTACTGTCCCGTAGAAAAAAGCCCTATGGCATTCAAAGACTTGCCGACAGTTTTCTGAGGAAATTTTCGCAATCATTCAATTGTGAAAACTCCACGAATTCGTCGGGCTTGTGCGCCTGTTCGATCAGTCCGGGACCACACACAATGGTGGGGATGCCCAATTGCTGGAACAGACCTGCCTCAGTGCCATAGGCCACCTTGCGGGTTTCGTGGTCTTGCGTCAATGCCCGAACCAGCTCGGTAATGGCCGCCTGTTCAGAGGCTTCAAGCGGTGGGGCGCTGGCGTCGGCGCTGATATCGATGCGCGCATCAGGATATTCTTTTTGCATGCGTGGCAGCAATTCGTTGCTTACATATTCCTGAATTTTTGCCTGGATTTGCTCGCCGGGCATGCCGGGCAGATTACGGAATTCGTAATTGAATTGACACTCGCCGGGGATCGTATTGACCGCAATGCCGCCCTGGATCTTATTGGTGGTGATAGTGGAATAGGCCACGTCATAGTGTTTGTCATAAGGGCCGGTATCACGATAGTGATCGGCAAGATCGCGAATGTGGCAGATCAGTCTGGCTGCGTGTTCAATGGCATTGCAGCCGAAGGGCGTGAGCGACGAGTGTGCCGCCTTGCCGTGAACGCGGCAGGTAAACAGGTTAATCCCCTTGTGTGCAACCACAACCCGCATGCCCGTTGGTTCGCCGACCACGCATCCATCTATTTTCTGATTGCGTTTTTGCAGATCCTTGAGCATGAACGGCGCGCCCGCACAACCGACTTCTTCGTCATAGGAAAAGGCCAGGTGGATGGGTTTCGTGCGCTTTTGCTGCAGGAATTCTGGCACCAGGGCCATTGCAGTCGCAATAAATCCTTTCATATCGCAGGTGCCGCGACCATAAAAGCGATCTTGCGAGGGCAACAGCACAAAAGGATCGCTGTTCCAGTCCTGCCCGTCTACCGGCACGACGTCGGTGTGTCCCGATAGCGCGACGCCGCCCTGGGTCTGCCCGTCGGATGCTGGCAAAGTGGCAAACAGATTGGCCTTGGCGCCCTTGTCATCAGTCGTGAGCCAGCTATCGACGCCCTGGGCGGACAGTGCGTCGCGAATGGTTTCGATTAACCCCATGTTGGAGTTACGACTGGTTGTGTCCATGCCGACCAGAGTGGTAAGCCATTCTTCTTTGGTGATATTGGTTGTCATGCGAAATTGTCCTTGATACAGGATAAGGTGTATGTAAAAACCACAGAATCGGTGTTTTTACACGTTAACCATTCTTGCGTGCTTGTGCTGTATGTCATTACAAAGTATTTTAATTTCTATTCTAACCGGTAAAGGACATTTTCATGCAATCCACCAAGGTTTCGGTGCGCAACCTGGCTGCTGCAGTCATTGGCAATGCGCTTGAGTGGTACGACTTTCTGGTCTTCGCCTTCATGACGCCGATTATCGCCCGGCTCTTCTTTCCTGTGGACCCGTCCGCGCAAAGTGGCGATCTGAACGCTATTCTCATGACAACTGCAATATTTGGTGTGGGGTTTTTCATGCGGCCTGTGGGTGGAATCATCCTTGGCATGTATGGCGACAGGAAAGGGCGTAAAGCGGCGCTGGTGCTGGTCACGTCGCTGATGGCCGTGTCCATGGCGATTATCACTTTTTCGCCGACCTATCTGACTGCGGGCATTCTGGCTCCTGTCCTGATTCTGATTGCCCGGCTGATCCAGGGTTTTTCGGCAGGCGGCGAATTTGGCACTGCGACGGCGTTGTTGATTGAAATGGCTCCGCCTGGCAAACGTGGATTCTATGGTTCATGGCAAATGACCGGGCAGATGATCGGTCTGTTGATCGGCGCGGCAGCCGGCACCTTGATGACCGTGTATTTTACGCAGGAAGAAATCGAAGCCTGGGCCTGGCGTATCCCGTTCTTTGTCGGGCTGATCATCATTCCGGTGGCAGTGTATATCCGCCAACAACTGGATGAAACCGAGGTGTTTCGCAACGCCAAGAAACAGGAGGCGGCCGACGGTCGTCGTATCACGATTGGTGAACTGCTGGTCAATGCCTGGCGGGAAACAGTCCTGGGTTTCGGGCTTGTGGCGGCAGCTACCGTGACCGTGTATATTACGTTCACGTATCTGGTGACGTTTGCCACCAAGATACTGAAACTACCGTTGCAGGAAACCTTTGAAGTGCAGATGCTTGGGGCATTGTGGGTGGTTATTCTCACGCCCTTGATGGGCATGCTGTCCGATCGCATTGGCCGCAGTCGGCTACTGATCGGCTCACTGGCTCTTTATTTTGTGATTCTGTTCCCGATCTATTCCTGGCTTACGGCAGCACCCACCATCTCCAAGTTGATTGTGGTGCAATTGGCCACCGGTCTGTGTGCGGCTGCTTTCTTTGCCGTTTTCAGTACGGTGATGGCCGTGTTGTTTCCAACGCGGGTGCGCTCGCTCGGCCTGTCTATTTCCTATAACCTGGCGGTCATGCTCATTGGCGGCTTTGCACAGTTCATCGTTACGTGGCTGATTCAACAGACCGGTTCACCCATGGCGCCAACCTATTATGTAATGTTCGGTGTTGGTCTGGGACTGGTTGCAGCCATCATATTGGGCAAACGTGCCGATAGCGAAGTGACGCACTGATTGCCGGCGCAGATTGGTAATTGACAAGGCAGTAGCAAAGGCCACATGGCGATTGTCATGTGGCCTTTGCTATTTCAAACCGGGTACTACGAAGCGGGTAGGGCAACACCGATGCATTTGCCGGCTGCTTGCGCAGATCTGCGTTATTGCGCAGCGGCGAGGCGGATATCGGGTTCGACTTCTATCGGAAAATTCACCGAACTGGCAATAAAGCATTTTTCGTGGGCGTCGTGATGCAATTGTCGAGCTTTGTCGATATCCTGCTCTCGGCTAACGGTGATGACTGGACGAAGCACAACCTTGCTGAAGGCACCACCATTGGCGTGGGTCACCATGACGCCATGGGCCTGATCAATATAGCTCATGACCTGTATGCGGGCATCTGAACACAAATGCAGGTACCACAACTTATGACAGGCAGACACGGAGGCCACAAGAAGGTCTTCTGGATTCCAGCGCTGCGCATTGCCGGCAAATGCCGCATCTGAAGAGCCGGCGATATCGGATTTGCCGTTGGCACGGATGACGTGGTCGCGATCATAACTTTTATAGTCGCGCGTCCCAACACCGCGAT
>JBOIGK010000330.1:0-2791 GCA_050742695.1 Advenella sp.
ACGATAATCAGCGCGGCAACGCCCAATGCAATCCCGACCATGGAGGTGCCTGCGATAAAAGAGACAAACCGGTCGCCTTTTCTGCCTCGCCCACGCGTGCGTGTCAGGCCGGCGTACCGGGCACCAATCCATAATTCAAAAGGTATTTTCACGTATATTGTTCTTTACAAAGATTAGCATTCCAGTATGGAACAACCGAATTAAAAGAAAATTTCGTTTATCTATCATGCGCTTACTGCGTAAGCGGCAGATCCGGACGTCAACGGCGGGCGCAACAGATAGGGATCAAGCCCCCGATGATATCTGAAAACCCCTATGGCTGACAGGCAAGCCCAGACTCCTCCATAAGATTGTATTTCAGTGTATTTTGTTCCGTTCAATTTGCGATCCTCGTACCGATACCCATTACCCTGCAATACAGACTTAGCACCCTGCAGCGTCAGTCACAGCTCTGCCGCCGTACTCAAGACCACTATTTAGCGCTGCTACAGCACGTCTGCATGTCAGGTAAGGTCGGATATCGGTGAGCGCCAACATGCTGGCCGAGCCGCGTTTTGTCCGCGAGCAGCCCTCTGTTCGACGGCTGCAACATTCGGAAAAAAATGCGCCACCCTCTCGGCTCCCGGGGCAATGACTATTGAAATATTGTGCAGAAAAATCCGCACTCTCTGATCGCTGTCATGTCGACGCAGCGGCGCAAATGGTGTACGTGGTGTGTTATTTGGTCGAAACACCCGCTGGATGCTTAGCGTGATTCGTATAAAAAACAAAGGAATATCCTGGGGTTGATCGCCAAAAAACAAGAGATATAACAGGCGCCCCGCCCCAGGACGGAATACGCCTACTTGGGCAGAACGAATTCAACCCGCCGGTTTTTCGCACGTCCTGGCGGATTATCCTTGCCGTTGATTTCATTTTCGGCCACGGGTTCAGCTTCGCCACGTCCCTGCGACCTGATGCGCGATTGCTCCACCCCTTCACGGACAAGAAACGCTGCTACCGATTGAGCTCGGGCCCTGGACAGTTTCTGATTGTAGGTATCTGTCCCCCTGGCATCCGTGTGGCCAATCACTTTGACCACCTTCACCTGGCTATCGTTGATGATGGTGCTAATATCCTTCAATGTTGCCTGGGCCTTTGGTGACAAATTTGCACTATCGAATGCAAACAGAATATCACTGGCAACAGACAGAATGGTGCCGCCATTGGCCTTACGCACGGTGATGCGGCCATTTGCTTCAATAAGCTTTTTCGCGTTCTCGGACAAGTCGCTGGTTGCCGCGTTCAAATCGGATGCAGCTACCTGTAAATCAGAGGAAGTGGCCTGCAAATCGAGTACCTGAGGCACCAAGTCCAGGACGTATTGGTCAGGATCGAAAGCAGTTTGCGCGATCGCCAGGCCAGGCAGCCCCAAGGCCAGCAGCAGCCAGGATAACCGCGCCATACGGATAAGATAACCGTGCTGCATTGGTTCATTCACCCGTGATTGAGAACGGGCCAAGCGGTTCGATCTTCGGCAGGAATAACATCAGGCTTTCTCCTGCTGGCGGTGCGGGAAAAGTGCCGTACCAGATGCCGCGCAATTTCCCCTTTCCTGACAATACCAGTTTTTCGGGAGCCAATGGCTTGCCCGCTGAATCTTTCAACAAGAGATATTTTTTATCTCCAGCCAGAAGGTAAAAATCGTTTTCGTACGCTGATTTATCCAAACGCGAATACAGAACACTGATATTGTTTGCTTCCGGGTCCGTTTCCATGAAACGCACTTTGACCGTCACGCGATTACCCGTTTTTACGACCGAAGTCAGCTCTGCCGATACACCGCCATCGGCCACCAGACCGCTGGCCAGAGAACTTTGCTTGGCGTCCGGCGTCGCAGTCTGTGAAAAAGAAGATAAAGGAAACGCGGCTGCCATAAGCAACGACAGCGTAGTGACGGTAGTGCGAAGTTTCATCTGATTTTAGTCCTCGTTGGTCAATCTGGTGGGTCATGATATTGGGCAATTTCCAGCATGAAAGGTAAGCAGCAAGACGTTGCCACTACCAATATGCAGATTATATTGATCCGAATATTTCCATATACTGATATGGCCACAGGGTGACAATTATTACATTTTTATACAACCCACTCTGGCGGATCATGCAGCGTGTACACCTTGATCTCGATGCCTATTTCGCTTGTGATTAATTATATGAGTACGGCGATTTTGAGCAGACCCGTGGGGCCTAATCCATTTAGCAACTTTGTCCTGCCGGGTATGACTCTGAAGAGCCGGCTGCTGCCCGAACGCAGCAAAAAGATGGCGCCAATGATTGTTCGCAGGCAGACCATCCAGGTCACATTAGTTTGATAAAAAATGCAACGACCGGGCTATAATTGCAAACAGACAGCGCTATTTTGCGCAAAGGTTTACTTTGAAAATACCTACCCTGGCCTTTACCGTTACCGATTGGGAAAAAATACCGGCTACCGAGCATCCGGGCGAGCAAGGCAAGGCATTATGGCGCACGCTCAATATTGGCGACATTCGCGTGCGTATGGTCGAATATACCCCCGGGTATCTGGCAGACCATTGGTGCGACCGCGGGCATATTCTGTATGTGCTGGAAGGCGAGCTGGAATCACAACTGAAAGATGGCCGTACATTCACGCTCACAGCGGGCATGAGCTACCAGGTCTCTGATTTTGGCGATGCAGCCCATCGTTCCTTCACACGCACCGGTGTCAAACTGTTTATTGTGGACTGATGGTATAGCAAACCAGCATCCATCGCACGCTGGATCAGCCTTC
>JBOIGK010000331.1:0-2341 GCA_050742695.1 Advenella sp.
CATTAGCGCCATGCAAACCGGTAAGTTTCGTTTATGACGCCTTGACTCCAATAATTAAATTCCATTCTCACACATTATGGAATATTTTCAGTTAAGGGCAAATGCTACAGATCAGGCCTGCACCACGGCCAATAGGCGATGGTAGAAGTTTCTGATCACGTTTGCGGTTGCACCCCATATGAAATAACCGTTCCAGGGCATGGAGTAATAATATCTTTCATTGCCATCTGGGGCGATGGCATGATGCAGACGATGGTTGACCGGATCCATCAGAAACGCCAGTGGCACCTGAAAGACTTCTGCGACCTCCACCTGGTCAGTCTTTATTTCAACCGAATTAGAAAGCCAGCCAACGTAGGGGCGCAGCAAAAAGCCCGTGCCAGTATAAAACTCGGGCAATTGACCGAGCATCGTAACCGCCTGCGTGGGTACACCAATTTCTTCAAAGGTTTCCCGCAATGCCGTGTGCTGTGGATTGATATCGCCGTCTTCTACCCGTCCACCGGGGAAACTGATCTGCCCCGGATGGTGATACAGCTTTTCGGAGCGCTTGGTCAACAGCACGAAAATTTCATCATCGCGCTTTACCAGAGGCATAAGTACCGCGGAGTCAATATAGGACTCTGACTGGTATTGAATGATTTTTGCTTCGTTCCATTGGTGAACCAGCGCATCGGCAGACCAGACCAGCCCATGATCAAAGGCGCGCTCGATGAGCGAAGCCGTGAGCACAGAAGGAGAAATAGCGTGCAGATTTTCGTTGGCCACCGTCCATTTTTGTGCCTGCACGTCAAAACCGGGCGTAATAGGCTTTCTTAGTGGTTCAGTCAAAACAGTGTCCTATGGAATCGATTATAGTTATCAACATGTCCATTTTACGGCACGTAAGCATCGCTGCTGTCCATCCGGAACAAAATGAAACTGGAAGGCGTGATAAGCGTCCATTGAAAAAAGCCGGCAATGCCGGCTTTTTTCAACCCATTTATGCCACCATAAGACACCTGGCGACGACAACGGGGTAAAACTGGATAAAGCAGTAACTGAAAACCGCTTATGCAGTTGCCTGTTTGTCGGCCTTGCGTACCAATTTTTCTTTGATACGCGCAGCTTTACCAGAACGGTTGCGCAGGTAATACAGTTTCGCACGACGTACATCACCGCGACGTTTAACGACGATAGATGCAATTTGTGGAGAATACAGCTGGAATGTCCGCTCAACGGCTTCGCCTGAAGAAATTTTGCGGACAATGAAAGCAGAGTTCAGACCGCGATTGCGCTTGGCAATAACCACGCCTTCGTACGCCTGAGTACGTTTACGAGTGCCTTCAACTACATTCACGCTAACCACAACGGTGTCGCCTGGTGCAAATTCAGTCACAGGAGTGCCACCAGTCAGACGCTGGATTTCTTCCTGCTCGAGTTTTTCGATAAGATTCATAATAGACTCCGGTTCATCATGAACGGCTGTTTAGAATAACGTCACATTATTTGTGATTGCACCGACCCATTCAGGTGCGTTCGCCGACAGAGGATAAATAGAACTCGCAAGTATAACTTATTAGAGATAGACTGACCAGCAATCTGGCCCTTTTTGCGTAAACAATTGCAGCTTAAGTTATTGAATTCAATAAAAAAGCAACAAACCCTCACCAAACCGGCCTCATCGCCCCGCGCTATCGTGGCGGCCTGGCGTGCTAAACACCGGGCAACCTTGGGCAACACTGCTGAGGGACAATTTCCGAGGCTGACGACGGCGGGCCCAGTACGTTGTGATCGACTCGGCGGCCTATAGGGGCCCCCTGCCGCCTGAGGATAGCAGTCTGTGGGCACAGCGATATATAGGAAACGACGCTGCTGGGGAAACGACGACTTAGGAAATGGCGGTGTATGGAAAACCGCGATATATAGGAAACAACAAGGAAGCAACAATCTCTTTGAGAAGCGGCGGCGCCCGATCAGCAATATAAGCCGATTGGTGATAAGCGGCTCCTGGCATTAATGTAACGATTTGGCCATTAAGCCAGACCGGCTGCCGTACCCAAAAGATTCATGACCGGAATTAATGCAAACCACGCAGCCACCATGCAAATATCGGCCAACACATGACTGCTGCGCTGCATTTTGCTGCTTTTTTTACGGTAAAGCGTAGCAAAGGACTGGTCGAACTGTCGGCAGGCTGATAAAGTTGAAGCAGAAGGGGCACCAGGCTTGCGTATTTGGGTTGTCATGATGAATTCTCCAAGAGTTAAGAGGTGCCCGCCCGGGCCGAATGACAATCTGAATGCTGGAAAACACCAAACTGGAACCACATTCAACGGCGGGCAGGCGATAACTAGGACCC
>JBOIGK010000332.1:0-4975 GCA_050742695.1 Advenella sp.
TCGGCCAGATACCGGGGGAAAGTGAGGGCGATGACCAGGTCGTTCTCATCGACCAGCGCCAGCCTGCGGGCCGCATAGGTCACCCCGCCAGGGCCGGCCAGGCTGACCACCATATCGTTGTGCGAAAACAGGCGCCGCTCCAGCAGCCCCGACAGATAACCGCTGGATCCCAGACCCAGTATGAAAATACGGCGTGCGGCCAGGATCATGTCAACCGCCTTGTCACAGGTCTCGGCGCTTAAATTAAGTCGGGTCTTCTCCAGATTGCGCTGCCCTTCTACCAGGACATTGGACATGATTTCCTGATTGGTGGCCGGATACGACTGTTCTTTTTTCAGGCGATTGACTGACTCCAGTACACCCTCGAAGCCCTTGATAATGTTTTGCCGAAACTGGGCATACCCAGGGTAGCCCAGCGCCCGCGCAAAGCGGTTGGCGCTGGCGCTGGAAACGCCCGCAGCCTGTGCAAATTCGTCAATCGACATGATGGCGACCTTGAATGGATGTTCGAGCACATAGGCGCCAAGCAAACGCTGGGGTTTGGTCAGCTCAGGCAGCCGTTTGGCCAGCGCCCGTGTAAAGTCGGTTTCAATCATAATTGGCAGAAAGTATGGAGTCCGAATTGGGAAGAACAGCACCTACGTCGATGTAAGTAAATTTACTATTTTCATCTTTTATGAAAATATAATTACATTTTATGCTGCTTTATACCATTTTTTCGGCAGTTTTGCTGCGCCAAGTAATATGGACCGCAGTGTGCCCCCGCCGGCCTTGTTCATAAACCCGATTTTCGGCGGGCAAATATGCGCAATCATGTCAACATCAGGGTCATATACCGGTCGCTGTTGGCCGGTATGGTAAAAACAGAACATGGCGCTGACGAAGGCTTGCTGGCGCCCATGCCCCCTTTTTCCGACAATTTCTAAAGTGTAAAGACGCCATGACCGATTCGATCCTGTTCAGTCCCTTCAACCTGGGCAGCCTGCAGCTTAAAAACCGCATTATCGTTCCTCCCATGTGCCAGTATTCAGCCATAGACGGCTGCATGCAACCCTGGCATTTGATGCATCTGGGTTCGCTGGCTGTGTCCGGCGCAGCGCTGGTATTTATCGAGGCCACGGCCGTTGAACCGGCGGGTCGCATCTCGCCGACAGATGTCGGGCTATGGGACGATGTTACCCAGGAAGCAATCGCGCACACCCTGCGCGATATCCGCAGCTTTTCCGATACTCCCTTTGCCATTCAGCTGGCGCACGCCGGACGCAAGGCGTCATGCCGCCAGCCCTGGTTTGGCGGTGGCCAGTTATCAATCGAGGAAGGCGGCTGGCAAACCTATGGCCCATCGCCCGTGCCTTTCGATCCCAAGGATCGAGCGCCGCAGGAACTGGACCAGGCCGGGCGCACGCGTATTATCAATGCCTTCGTGCTGGCGGCCCGTCGCAGCGTAGACTTGGGCATTGACGCCATCGAGCTGCATGGCGCGCATGGTTACCTGCTGCATGAGTTTCTGTCACCCCTGTCGAATCAGCGCCAGGACAATTATGGCGGTTCCCTGGAGAACCGCATGCGCTTTGTGCTGGAAGTGTTCCAGGCGGTACATGCGGAAGTGGCCGGCAAGGTGCCGGTGGGTGTGCGGATTTCGGCCAGTGACTGGGTCGATGGCGGATGGGACGTGCAGCAAAGTATCCGTCTGAGCCAGGCGTTGAAAGAGCGTGGCGCAGCATTCATTCATGTCTCTTCAGGCGGCCTGTCACAGGCGCAGCAAATCAAGAACGAGCCGGGCTACCAATTGCCATTTGCGCAGGCCATCAAAAATGCCGTCGATGTGCCGGTCATTGGCGTTGGCCTGATTACCGATCCGCAAATGGCCGAGTCGGTGGTGGCCTCGGGTCAGGCAGATCTGGTCGGGGTTGCCCGCGGTATGCTTTATGACGCGCGCTGGCCCTGGCACGCCGCAGCCGAACTGGGTGCAAGGATTGATGCCTCGCCCCAATTCTGGCGCAGCCAGCCCTCAAGATTAAAGACACTCTTCACAAACAACATAAGCTAATTTCATTAAGCTGTTGTTTTTATGATTAATTTTTTATATATTTTATAATAAACAGGCAAAATGCTTTTCCCGACGCGGCGAAATTGCGATACTGGAATCCAGAGTTTTTTCGCGTCGGGTAAGCTATGCTACGTTTCCAGATTTCTATTGCAGCGGTAATGACAGGCTGCCTGCTGGCAGGCTGCGCAAGCCGTGGTCCGGTGGCCGAGGTGCCCGCTTCCTTTTCGACGCCTGCGCTTGACGCTTCCTATCGCGATCCGGTGCTCGAACGGGCGCTGACCCTGACCGGCACACCCTACCGCTACGGCGGCATGACCCCCGACGGGATGGATTGCAGCGGGTTTGTGCGCTACGTGTTTCAGGAGTCGGCGGATTTCCGCTTTCCGCATAACACCGCGATGATCGCCAAATTGACCAAGCCGATTTCCCGATCAGAACTCAAAAAAGGCGACTTCGTCTTCTTCAATACCTACAAGCCCTATTCGCATATGGGTATCTATATCGGCAACAACGAATTTGTCCACGCCCCATCCAGCCGCAACAATGGCAAGGTCCGCGTCGATTCACTGGACAGCCGCTATTTCGCCGAACGTTTCCTGGACGCACGAACGGCATTTCAATAATCGACATTTCAATGATCGGCAGGGCAAGGGCAATCTCGCAGGCATCGCCATGCGCACCCCATCACCCGGGACCACTTAACAGCACATACGCACCATAACAAAGAAGCAGACCGCCTCGGCTGACGATCTGCCTCTTTTAATCGGCCTAATTTATTAGCCCCTCTTGTGCAGGGCACGCAACAATCGTTACGCCTGCAACTCTGCTTCGTGCAACCACGCGGCGTGCTTGGGCGCACGCCGGGTCTTGCTCCATTCCTCCAGCATATCCCATTTGACCTCGTCCAGTTTCCGGTTCATTTCCGGCGTGGCGGTGGGCGCGGCCAGTTCGACACGATGCCCGTTGGGGTCCCGGAAATAAATGGACTTGAACAGAACATGATTGGTAATACCCACAACTTCGATTCCTTTGGCCTGCAACTTTTCCTTGGTGCGCTCCAGCACCTGCACACTGGGCACTTCGAACGCTATATGCTGAACCCAGTCTGGCGTATTGGCATCAAAGCCCATTTCCGGAGAGTTGGGCAGTTCAAAGAACGCCAGTATATTGCCGTGGCCGGCGTCAATGAAAACATGCATGTAGGGATCATTGGCCTTGGTCGAAGGCACGCGGTCCTCGGCAATGGCCAGCACGAAGTCCATCCCCAGATTTTCCTTGTACCAGAGAACGGTTTGCTTGGCGTCTTTGCAGCGATAGGCTACGTGATGTATTTTCTGAATGTCCATGTCTACCCTCTTTGTCTGATATGCTGAATGAAATATTGCGCATAAGCGCCGGATCGCAAAACACGGTCACCGCAAGGGCCTGGACGACGCTTTGCAGTGCGAGCCGGGCATGAGCCATGCGCACTATGCACAGGCTCGGATGCGTAAGTTCCAATGCAAAGTTTCTGATGTGCAGGCTATCAATAATAGTAACCAACGTTACTATTAAATAGTATTTAATTTTGTCCGTCAATAAATAAATACATAAATTCTTTATATTTTATGGTCTTTAGCCTTATTCTATATTTTATAGCAGCCAAGTTTGGCTATAAAAATAAAGTATCATAAGTTACTAAATAAATATTGAACGAGTTTTCCATGATTGATTTGAATGCTTTTTTGCCCTACCAATTTTCGCAGTTGGCCGACGTGGTCAGCCATTCGGTAGCCACGGTTTATGAGAGCCGGCTGGGCATATCGCGCGACGACTGGCGCGTGCTGGTTGCCGTCAATCAGGCACGGCATATGCGTGCGACCGATATCGCACAACACACCACGCTGGACAAAATGCAGGTGAGCCGGGCCATTGCCCGGCTGGAGAAAAAGGCGTTTCTGTCCCGCACCGCCGATACGGACGACAAACGGCAGCAGATTCTGGTGGTGACGCCTGCCGGCCAGGCGGCCTATCGGGAGGTATCACCCTTGATGATGGCGCGCAACGATTACCTGTTGCAGGACCTGGCGCCCGCCGAACGCGAAGCGTTGCAGCACTATCTGGATCAGGTTTTGAACCGGGCCCAGCAATTGGTGGCGCGCGGATAGTTCAATGGACTACGCATGAGCCATGCATCGATAACCGGCGCCTAGCCGCAGCAACGCCAACACGCAGCAAAAGCCGGTTTAGCGCATGTCCTGCTTTACCCCCGATGGGCTGTGCAACGCGTGTTCGCCCTGCTCGTAGACCACGTTGGAGCGACCCACAATCAGCGGGTCAATCTTGCCGATATGCGCAGCGTCCTTGTTGGCGTAATTAAACTGTTGCAGAACATAGCGCATGGCGTTAAGCCGCGCACGTTTCTTGCAGTTGGACTTGACCACGATCCAGGGCGCGTCACTGGTGTCGGTATGAAAAAACATCGCCTCTTTGGCATGGGTATAGTCATCCCATTTGTCCAGGGAGGCCATATCGATAGGAGACAGTTTCCACTGCTTCAGCGGATGGTGGCGACGTTCCTTGAACCGCCGTTTCTGCTCATCCTGACTGACCGAAAACCAGAACTTGATGACACTGATGCCGCTGCGAACCAGATTGCGTTCGAACTCCGGTGCCTGGCGCATGAATTCCATGTATTGAGCATCGGTACAGAATCCCATGACCCGCTCAACCCCCGCCCGGTTATACCAGGAACGGTCAAACATGACAATTTCGCCGCTGGTGGGCAGATGCTCCACATAACGCTGGAAGTACCATTGGCCCAGCTCGCGCTCCGTCGGCTTCTGCAGCGCGACTACACGAGCGGTCCGCGGATTCAAATGTTCCATGAAGCGCTTGATGGTGCCGCCCTTGCCCGCCGCATCGCGACCTTCAAAGACAATAACC
>JBOIGK010000333.1:0-4466 GCA_050742695.1 Advenella sp.
CTTCACCCAGGTCTTTGACCCGGATGCATGCAAGCACGGGACCAAAGATTTCTTCTCTGTAGATTCGCATGTCAGCCGTCACATTATCAAACAGCGTGCCGCCGGTGAAAAAGCCTTCCTCATTGCCGGCAACCTTATGGCCGCGCCCATCAACCACCAGCGTAGCGCCTTCCTTTACGCCGATATCAATGTAAGATTCGATTTTTTCCAGCGACTGACGGGTAACGATGGGGCCCATTTCGGCTTTCGGATTCATGCCATCTGCAATAACAAGTTGCTTGGCCCTTTCGGCAACCCGTTCGACAATCGTATCTGCAATGTCGCCAACCAGCACGGCCACCGAAATCGCCATGCAGCGCTCGCCCGCAGAACCATAAGCGGCGCCGATCAGAGCGTCGACGGTGCGCTCGATGTCGGCATCGGGCATGACGACCATGTGATTTTTGGCGCCACCCAGCGCCTGGACCCGTTTGCCGAAGTGAGCCGCGCGCTCGCTAATGTAGTGTGCAATTGGAGTGGAGCCAACAAAACTGACAGCAGAGACGTCAGGATGCTCCAGAATGGCATCCACGGCAGGTTTGCCGCCCTGGACCACATTGAAGACCCCGTCGGGCAGGCCGGCTTGCTTGAACAGGCGCGCCATGAACAGGGAGGCACTGGGATCGCGCTCGCTGGGTTTAAGCACAAATGTGTTGCCTGCGGCAATCGCTACCGGGAACATCCAGCAGGGTACCATGCAGGGAAAGTTAAATGGTGTAATGCCGGCAACGACACCCAGTGGTTGACGCATGGTCCAGTTGTCGATACCCGTAGACACCTGATCAGTGAAGTCGCCTTTGAGCAGTTGAGGAATGCCGCAGGCAAATTCGATGACATCGATACCGCGTGCAACTTCGCCCTGGGCGTCGCTGAAGACTTTACCGTGTTCGGCCGTAATAATGGCTGCCAGCGTATCGGCGTGTTCATGCATTAAACCGAGAAATCGGTTCATAATGCGCGCCCTGCGAATGGGGGGAACATTGGCCCACTCTGTTGCTGCTGCCTTGGCCGCGCTGACCGCAAGGTTTACCTCGTTTGCGCCCGAGAGCACAACGTGGCGTGCCGTCTGACCGGTGGCAGGATTGAACACGGCCTGTTTTTCCGTGGATTGGGGTGTGACGGTGCTGCCATTGATATAGTTGACGACATCGGTGCTATCTGTGAAAGCGGCGGTGGACGGGGAATTCATGTTTGGCTCCTTGCTGATGATGGCACCAGTATAGACACGGCAAAGCGACGCGATCAATAGGCCAGTTGTGGATTAATTGTTCAAAATAATGGACAATGCAGGTATGAAAAATTTGAAAAATGAACCGCTGTGGTCTCATATCTACTGGCTTGGGATGCTGGAGGTCGCCGGCAGCTATACTGCGGCGGCCCAACGGCTGGGAGTTAGCAAGGCGGCCATGAGTCAGCGCATACAGGAGCTGGAAAGCGCGCTGGGAATTGCGCTGGTCCAGCGTACGACGCGCAGCGTGAGGCTGACCGAAGCCGGGCGCGAACTGGTTGCCGAAACCAGGCCGGCATTCAGTAGCATCGAAACCGGCTGCGCCCGCATTCGCGAACTGGCCGATACGCCCCAGGGCATCATTCGCCTGACTGCACCGGTGGCGCTGGCCCGCCAGCAGATTATTCCGCGCCTTCCTGCTTTCATGCGTCAATACCCGAAAATCCGCATCGACATTGAGCTGTCCGACCATATCAGCCCGCTGGCGCAGGAAGGTTTTGATCTTGCCATTCGTCATTCTTCCACGGTGCCCGAAACCTATGTTGCCTGGAAGCTTTGCACCACCAGGACGTTGCTGCTTGCCAGCCGGGAGTATCTGAAAACTCACCCCAGACCGGTGCGGCCGCAGGATCTGGTTGATCACAACTGTCTTACCTATTTGCGCTCCGGCGGGCAGCCAGCCTGGCATTTTGAGAGCCGCAGATCATCGTCGCGGCGGGTGAGTGTGCAGGTCAACGGTTCATTTGCCGCCAACAACAGTGAAACACTCCGGGAAATGGTGCTGGCGCACCAGGGTATTGCGCTGGTTCCGGATTTTTCGGTGGCACGAGAACTGGACCGGGGCACGCTGGTTGAACTGCTGCCGCAATGGCAGTCGGTTAGTGTCTTTGGTGACCATATCTATGCGCTACGCGCGTACAGCCCGCATGTACCCGGCATTATCCGCCTGCTGGTGGATTACCTGAAAGCATCGTTTCGGGAACAATCTTTTCTGTAATCCCACGTCTCTGCTCTTTCGTTTTTGCTGCTTCGTCTCTGCTTTTTTAGGCCGGCGGCTAATCCATCCCGTTGCCGGGCAGAAAAATCGCCCATTTTACGAGGCCAGCCCCGTCATCCTGCAGGATCGGCGGTTAACGGGCATGGCTGCGGTCATCTGCCAGCTATTGGTCGCACAGTGAATGCGATTGCCTACAAGTGCGTTACCGGCAACGCTTGTTGTTGGTGATTGCCAATTTCATTGTTCAGTTTGCGTTGCATTGTACAAAACGGCATTGCAAACAACGGATCGCATCGATAGGATTCGTTCAGCTTCAATTTGATCGCAATAAATAGAAAATCATGGAGACAACAATGAAATCAGGTTCAAAACTTGTATTGGCGCTCGCTTGCGTCCTTGCCGCTACGACTGCATATGCACAGGACTATCCGACCCGGCCGATCAAGCTTATCGTGCCTTTCCCGCCGGGCGGCGGCACCGATTTTGTAGCCAGGGAACTGGCAATGCAGATGGGTAAACAGAAAAACTGGAATGTCGTTGTGGAGAACCGCCCAGGCGCGGGCGGAAGCGTGGGGCTGGGGTCAGCGGCCAATGCCAGACCCGACGGATACACCATTGTGCTTGGTCAGACCAGTAACCTGGCTATCTTACCCACCCTGCAGCCGAAAATTCAGTATGACCCGATAAAAAGCTTTATTCCGGTTGCGCTGGTCGCTGAAGCGCCCCTGGTCTTTGTAGGACCAAAACAGGCCACTTATTCGGATGCCCGGCAATTTATCCAGCAGGTAAAGGCGGCACCCCCCAACAGCATGAATTTTGGTATTCCGGGTATCGGCACCGTCGCGCATCTGGCCTCTATCCTGCTTCAGCAAAAATCGGGAATCAAGATTGAAAACATTCCCTACAAAGGCGCCTCTGACGGTATTCCGTCGCTGATCGGCAATCAGATACAGGCCTATATGTCTTCGGCATCCACACTGACCGGTGCGATTGAAGACAAACAGATCAAGGCGTTGGGGGTCACCTCCCTGACCCGGATGAAAACATTGCCGGATGTACCCACGTTGGATGAGTCGGGTTTCAAGGGGTTTAACGCCACGACCTGGTTTGGCATCCTGGTGCCTGCCGGAACCCCGGAGCAGGTCGTGCAGACATTGGGTGCGGCCATCAATACTGCAATGGAAGATAAAAAATTCCAGGAACAGATCGAGCATTCCGGCGCTATGGTTGTTGATGGGAACCAGGAGGCCTTTGTGAACCGGATCAAAGCAGACACGGCGATGTGGGCAGACGTTATCAAGACAGCAAATATCACACTCAAATAATCAGGAGCAGCGACGATCCATGAAAGACTTACCTTTTATTCGTAAAGACATTAAACGGCCGGATCCGGAGCTGATAAGGCGCGCCTCGCGGTTTCAGGCAGCCATTCTTGCGGACGTGGGCGGGCGCCGTGGCACGCTGAATGGCAGCATACAGTCACGGGGACCGGGAATGAAGGTTGCGGGACCGGCATTTACCGTAGAAGTGCGTCCGGGCGACAACTTGATGTTTCATGCGGCGCTTGCGCTGGCCCAGCCAGGTGATGTGATTGTGGTCGAGGGAAAAGGCGATCTGACGGCGGCCCTGTGCGGAACAATCATGGTGACACAGGCGCAGACAATCGGCCTGGCCGGTTTCGTGGTTGACGCAGCCACAAGGGACACTGAAGAGATCTCTGTCGGGACCTTTCCTGTGTTTTCCGCCGGGACCAATCCCAATGGGCCGACCAAATCGCTTGGCGGCCGTATCAACTGGCCTGTGACACTGGCTGGCACCACGGTCAATCCCGGCGATCTGATCGTGGGCGATGATGATGGTGTTGTCGTCGTACCCCAGGAAAATATCGAACAGATCCTGCTTCTGGCGGAACAGAAAGTGCGGGCGGAAGCCGCCAGGATTGCAGAAATAGGCAAGGGTAACGTCGGCGCTTCGTGGCTAGCCGATGCGCTGGTGCAGGCCGGTGTACTGAAGCAAGGAGACGTGCTGTGAGTGTTGCCGCTCAGAAAGTGCTGGTCACCGGCGCTGATATTGCACCCGAGGCGCTGCAGATTCTGGCAGGTTACGAGGTGGTCTATGCGGGCGTTTTGCCAACGGAACAGGATCTTATTACGCTGGTGAAAACGCATGATCCGATTGGAGTCATTGTGCGTTATGGAAGGA
>JBOIGK010000334.1:0-3545 GCA_050742695.1 Advenella sp.
GAGAGATGGCCAGATGATGGAACTGGTTTCTTTCAATGCTGACACAGGTGAATACAATGAGCGAAGTACAGAATTTTATCCGAGATACCATTAAAGAACACCCTGTTGTGTTGTTCATGAAGGGCACGGCTCAGTTTCCGCAATGCGGCTTCTCTGGCAAGACCATTCAGATTTTGCGTGAATCAGGTGTAAAAAAACTGGTCACTATTAATGTGCTGGACGATCAGGAAGTGCGCGAAGGCATCAAGCGGTTTTCGAACTGGCCCACTATTCCCCAGTTGTATGTCAAGGGTGAGTTCATTGGCGGTTCGGATATCGTGAGCGAAATGCACGCAAGCGGCGAGCTCAAAACTGTGCTGCAGCAGGCTGGCGCGTTCAACTCCTGAACGCGTGGCGCTGTCAGGGCAGGCGTTTAGCCTGCGCAGGGCTGTTCTCTACGGGCGCCACGGGCTGTTGCGCCCGTACCGCTTTGACCGCCATCAATCCGTAATGGGTGCACACCAGGATTGAAAATACGGGCATGACAAAGCCGGCAAACGGGATCAGGGCAATGGCTGCGCAGATCAGTCCGATCAGCCAGAAACCACGACTGTAATGGCGCAGCACATAGACCCGTTCTTCAAGGGTTGCGTGTTCGACAATGGCGTCAAGCCGGGTCATGTGAGAGAACGCATACGCGCCCCAGAATAACGATAGCGCGATCCCGGCAAAGGGAATCAGCCACAGCGGCAATGTAATCAGCCAGCCAACCACGAAAATCGTACTCACCTTGACCGTATTGGCCAGGCTGGTGATCGTGGCGTTTTCACCTTTTTTCTGCACATCCGGGTAGCTGCCATCGCCGATCACTTTCAATGCCAACGGCATGACCAGAATGGCTGCGGCCGCCAGTCCCGCGATGCCGCTGACCGCGAGCAGGGCGACAAATGACAGCACACCGGTGAGCCAGTCGCTCATGGTGACAAATCCCCAGCCAGACAGTCGCGTGGACACCGACTGGAACCAGCCCCAATGCATGGCGGTATTATCCAGCCAGTTATCCAGGGGTCCCCAGGCGAACACCAGCAATATCGTTGCTGTGATCAGGGCGATAACAAACGGCAATACAACGGCAAACAGCATGGAAGGGCGCATTTGCGTGGCGAGTCCTTTGCTGAACGCTGCGGCGACACTGACATAGGGCGGTTGTTTCATGGGTACGACCAGCTTTTGTGAAAAGTAAGGTTATTGACGCGCATTGCGGGCATCAGCGGGAATGAAATCCGGCTGCGTACTGCGCCAGGGGTTGATATCCAGGCCGCCACGACGCGTGTAGCGGGCATAGACGGTCAGGGCCTCTGGTGCACAGGTATGCATGATATCGCAAAAGATTTGCTCTGCACATTGTTCATGAAACCCGTTATGTCCCCGATAGGAAACAATGTACCTGAGTAACGAAGCGTGATCGATGGAAGCGCCGGTATATTCGATTTGCAGGCTGCCCCAGTCTGGCTGACCGGTGACCGGACAGTTGGATTTGAGCAGATTCGTGCGCAGCGTCTCGTGTCTGGATTGCGTGGCATCAGCCTGCAGCAAGCCGGCGTCAGGAACGTAGGACGAGATCTCGATGTCCAGTGTGTCGAGCAGGGTCCCCTCAAGTTCGCCCAGGGTTTGGGCAGCAAAGTCTGCCGGCGCAAACAGCATGATGCTGACCGGGGCGCCGGCGGCGACGCTCAGGTCCTGCTGCATGCGGGCAAGGACGGCATCGCCGTCGGGCATGGTGGTCTGGTTAAACGAGTTCAGATATAGCTTGAACGACTTGGATTCGATAATGTGGGTGCTGCTGGCAGGAAAGCAAAAACGGGCCAGAGCCACTTGCGGTTTGCCTTTGGGATCCAGCCAGGACAGTTCGTATGCATTCCATATATCTGCGCCGTGCCAGGCCGGGTGTGGCTGCAGGCTAAGTTGTGCACGCCCGGCATCGCGGGCAATGGGAAACAGCAACGACGGATCATAGTGTTCGGGATATCGGGTTTCTTTTCCCAGTGGTGCGTGCAGCAAGGTCGAGTCTGACATGGAATGCCTCACAGTGATTGAATGCGGATCGTGCGCGCGCGCGATGGGTTCCCGGAAGTGAGCGTACCTGCTGGCTGTGCGTCGGCGCTTTGGGTTGATGGATTGCCAGGACGATCGTGATGGTCGCCATTCGCTTGTGTGAAGTCGGTATCCGCAGTATCGGTGGTATCGGCAGCATCAGCAAAGGTGTCGGCGTCGAAGGCCTTGTCGCCATTGTCGTCGGCAACGCCGGTAGGCCGCAGGCCGGCAAAGTCAAACAGATTGCGGTCCATCAGGTGCGACGGGGTAATTGCCGACAATGCCTTGAAGGTGTTCCAGACTTTCTTGGGGCTTTCCTTTTCCCATGCGGCAATCATGCGGCCCACTTCCTGGCGTTTCAGGTTTTCCTGGGAGCCACAAAGATTACAGGGAATGATGGGGAACTGCTTGAGTTCGGAGTAGGCGATCAGGTCCTTTTCCGCAATATAGGCCAGCGGACGGATCACGGTATGCCGGCCGTCATCGGAAACCAGCTTCGGCGGCATGGACTTGAGTTTTGCCGCATAAAACAGGTTCAGGAAAAAGGTTGCCAGAATATCATCGCGGTGGTGGCCTAGCGCAATCTTGGTGGCGCCCAGTTCGGCGGCGACACGATACAGAATGCCGCGGCGCAGGCGGGAGCATAGCGAACAGGTTGTCTTGCCTTCCGGAATCAGGCGTTTAACAATCGAATAGGTGTCCTGGTTTTCGATATGAAACGGCACACCTAGCTGGGTGAGATAGTCAGGCAGGACATGCGCAGGAAAGCCGGGCTGCTTCTGGTCCAGATTCACCGCGATAATATCGAAATGAATGGGCGCGCGTTTTTGCAGGGCCAGCAGGATATCCAGCATGCTGTACGAGTCTTTTCCACCCGAGAGGCAGACCATCACTTTGTCACCGTCTTCGATCATGTTGTAGTCGACGATCGCGGTGCCGGCTTCGCGCATGATGCGTTTGGTCAGCTTGTTGTCGTGCTGGCGCTGTTTATGGGCAGCCTGATGGCTGGAAAGGGCAACAGAAGTCATGATGGTGACGTGTCAAGGTCCAAAATAGGAAAGGTCAGCGCGTTGCTAGCGGGTCGCTTCAACTTCGATGCCAACGGCCGCGCAATCGGAGAACGCCAGGGGCTTGCCGATACGCAGGCGTACGCGAAAGACCTCGGGAAAATCATTCAGAATGCGCTGTATGACCATGTCGCCCAGCGTTTCCACCAGATGAACATGTGCGCGCGTGCATTCTTCAATAATCGCTTCGCGCAGCTTGCGATAGTCCAGCACGCTGCGAATATCATGATCATTGACCTGCTGGTCAACTTGCATGTCGATATCGGCATCAATATGCAGGGGCTGGGTGGCGCGCAGTTCGTGCTCCAGGATGCCAATGCGGGCATCCAGCGCGAGCCGGGTGAAAAAGATACGGCGAGTGGTCATGTGAAATCGGTCAAAGAGGCACCGGAAAAGTCCGGTTTT
>JBOIGK010000335.1:0-4466 GCA_050742695.1 Advenella sp.
CGTCCGTACCGAAGCGGATGGTTTTGTCTGCCGCGACAGCTGAGGTGGGACCAGCCAGCGCGATTGCGCACAGACCGATTCCGAAAACGTGTTTTTTCAGGTTCATGGATATTCCTAAATGACGTAAGCAGTGCTGCAGCGAAAAAACAGTTATCCGGCCGGCGCCGGATGCATGCCATGTTTGCATGGGGGCCATTGCCCGATCTGTTTTCGTTTGCAGCGTTGTAGCACCACCGCGGGCGGTGGTCCGGATTGAAGATTATGACAGCATCAGCCGGAAAATGTACAGGGAGTTTCCCTCAGGCGGCATAGAGGGCTAAGGGAAAACCGGCGGTTTATTTCAGCGCCCGGGGCGATATAATGGCCGCGGGTGCCGGGATGGCGGATAAAATTGGGCGCCAATGACACCGGTTTTACCGAACCGGGGTATGCGCCGGGCGCGGTTATTGCGCTCTGGCTGTGGCCAATGGTATTGTTCTTTGACCGTCAGGCACTGCAACGAGTGGGTTGTGTATAGTCAAAAAGTATGCGCAGCGCCATGTAATGGGAAACAGGATGGAAGAAATAAATCTGATTGGTCAGTATCTGCCCCGCATTTTGCAGGGCGCGGTGCTGACCCTCGAAATTGCCGTGCTTTCGCTGGTCATTTCTGTCGTTATCGGGTTGGCGGGTGCCAATATGCGGCTGTCGCGCAATCGCCTGCTTTCTCGTCTTGGCTGGCTCTATTCCAGCGTCGTGCGCGGGGTGCCCGACCTGATCTGGATGCTGATGGTGTACTACAGCGCACAAATCGGCCTGAATGCCATCACCGAAGCCTGGGAACTGGATTATTTCGAAATCAGTCCTTTTGCTGCAGGCGTACTGACCCTGTCATTTATTTTTGGCGCGTATTTTACTGAAACCTTCCGTGGCGCCATCATGGCCATCCCCTATGGACAGATTGAAGCCGGTCACGCCTATGGCATGCGCGGGCTGCAGGTGCTGCGACGTATTACCTTTCCGCTGATGATGCGCTTTGCGCTACCCAGTGTGCGCAATAACTGGCTGGTCCTGACCAAGGCCACGGCGCTGGTATCCATTATCGGCCTGGACGACATGACGCGCATTGCACAGCAGGCCGGCAGTGCAACTCATTTGCCTTTTATTTTCAACACCGTATCGGCGCTGCTGTTCCTGCTGCTCACTACCGTTTCGCTGTATGTGTTCCGTTATCTGGACAAGCATTATCAGCGCGGTTTTGCCAGAGAGGACGCGCATGTCTGAAACGCTTTCCCTGTTTCTTGACGCGCTGGTAACCTGTTTGCGGGCAGCGCCGCTAACGCTCACACTCACGGCCTTGTCGGTGGCGGTAGGCCTGTGCATGGCCATTCCACTGTCCGTGATTCACCAGCGCCAGCATACGCCAGCGGCACGCCTGGTTCATGCCTTTACCTACTTCTTTACCGGCACGCCGCTGCTGGTGCAGATTTATATTATTTATTACGGTATTCCCAGTTTTCACTTCATCGGGCAGCTCATGTCGCAGCCCGGTTTCGGTTTTCTCAAGGAAGGCTTTATCTGGGTGCTGGTTGCCCTGACCCTGAACACGGCCGCCTATTCCACGGTGATTTTTTCCGGCTCCATCAAAAATACCGATCGCGGAGAAATCGAGGCAGCCCGCGCCTATGGCATGAATCGTCGCAATGCAATGCGTCGCATCATTCTGCCCTCGAGCCTGCGTCGTGCATTACCGGCTTATAGCAATGAAGTCATCATGACCATGCATTCCACAGCGCTGGCCTCTACGGTGGCCATGATGGAAATCACCGGCGCGGCCAGCCTGTTCGTGACCAATACCTATCAGCCATTCATTGCCTATTCGGCAGCAGCGTGTATTTACCTGGTGCTCAATTTCGTGCTGGTCTTTATCTTTCGCAAAATCGAGCAGCGCTATCTGGTTCATCTGAATTCCCGACATTTGGCACAAGCATAATGCAGCACAAAAAACATGTTTTATCACTGAGCGCCCCCGGTGCTTCATTTGAAATCAATGCCTTTCATTTCGGGCCGACCGATACCGGCCGTAAGGTGTATATGCAGGCCAGCCTGCATGCAGACGAACTACCCGGTTCGCTGGCAGCCTTTCACCTGAACCGCCGTTTGCAGGAACTGGAAAAGCAGGGCGCGCTCAATTGTGAAATTATCCTGGTGCCGTTTTGCAATCCGATCGGGCTGTCGCAAACCGTGTTCTATGAGCATATTGGCCGTTTCCAGTTGCCGACCGGACAGAATTTCAATCGTCTTACCGGTGTCCCGCTATACGAGAACTTGTTAAGTGCGTTGGAACGTAGCCGTGAAAAGCCCGGTACCGACGCCCAGGCCAATCTGGCGCTGATCCGCGGCAAAATGCGGGATGTGCTGGATACGCTGGCGCCCGCCCGCCTGATTGACGAGCTGCATATCACACTGTTGAAAATGGCGTGTGATGCCGATGTCGTGCTGGACCTGCATTGTGATAACCGTGCGGTCATGCATGTGTATTCCCTACCTCAGGTGTGGGACCGCTGTGAGCCGTTGGCCCGCTATCTGCAAAGCGAATGCCAGTTGCTGGCCGAAGATTCCCTGTCGTGTTCGTTTGACGAAATGGTATCCACCCCCTGGCTGAAATTGCAAAGCGTATATCCAGAAGCGAACATTCCGCTGGCCTGTTTTGCGGCGACCGTGGAATTACGCGGTGACCGCGATCTGACGCATGAGTATGCCGAGCAGGATGCGCTTGCGCTGATCCAGTACCTGAACCAGCAGAACTATATACAGTTGCCTGTCGCCCAGGTGGCGCCAATGCCGCCATTGCGCTGCGAGCCGCACCCGCTGGGTGGGCTGGCCTATGTGGTCACGCCTTGTGCCGGTATCGTGGTGTATCACGTTGCCGCAGGGCAGTGGGTGCAACGCAATCAGCTGCTGGCTGAAATCGTGGATCCGGTCGCGCTGACGGTGACGCCGGTCAACGCGCCGGTCGGCGGCTTTATATTTGCCACGGCAGGGGTGCGTTTGGCGCAGACTGAAACCAAGTTGCTTAGCCTGTCCAGCCCGGACGATATCGGCAGCGTCGGGCTCTCGCCCTGACGTATGGCGTCCCTACCGCGGCTGGCGTGATGCGAGGACGCTGCATCATGCACGCTGCCGTGGTGCGTTTATTATTTTTCCAGCAACCACGATTGCAATGCCACTAACGTTTTGGCGTCGCGAATCTGTTGCTTGTCAATGGCCTGGCGAACTTCTTCGCGGCTCATCAACACCGTTTGCACAAACTCATCATCATCGGCGTTCAGGGTGCTGTCCTGTCGTACGCCTTCGGCGCGGAAAACGTACATCAATTCGTCGCAAAAGCCGGGCGCCGTATAAAAGGTGTGTATCAGCGTCATTCCGCCAGCCGTATAGGGTGTTTCTTCGGCCAGCTCACGATAGGCGCATTGTTCGGGCGGTTCGTTGTCTACATCCAGCTTGCCCGCCGGTATTTCCAGCAGTGGGCCGCCGGTAGGATGGCGAAACTGCCTGACCAGAACAACTTTGTCTTCGGGCGTGACGGCCAGTACGGCGACCGCGCCGCAGTGTCGCACCACCTCGCGGGTGGCCGTTTTGCCATTGGGCAGGACCACAGTGTCGACTGTTACCTTGATGATTTTGCCTTCAAAAATAAAGGTACTGTCCTGCAGGGTTTCGGTCAACGCCGCGTCAGGCGTATCGTCTGTGATTGAAGTGCTGGATGAATAAGTAGACATAATGGGCGGTCTCAATCGAATAAATCATACGGATGAAAGAATGAGTATAGGTTACCACGGTGACGCCTGGCTTACAGGTTTCGGTGGCGTTGCTATCCGACCCGAGTTAGCGGGTGCCGTGGTTGCCCTGTGGGCAAATTCACGGCTTACACCAGACTGTTCAAAGCAAAGGTGAGAACAGCCGCGCGACCGCCTTGCTCAGCCGGGAAAAGAATGGTTGATGCATCAGTTGCACTTGCTGTGCGTATTTCATGGAGGCATTGAATTCTTCCAGCAATGCCTGGTTCGCTTCGCGTTCGTAGCACAGCACGCTCACTTCAAAATTCAGATAAAAGCTGCGGTTGTCGAAATTGGCCGAGCCGATGAAGGAAATGTCGTCGTCCACGATCATGCTTTTGGTATGCAGCATGCGGGGACCATATTCGAAGACGCGGATGCCTGCAGCAACCAGATCGTCGAACCAGGATTGGGCCGCCTTGGTTACCACATAATTGTCGGTCCGCTTGGGTAAAAGAATGCGTACGTCGACGCCGCGCAGGGAGGCAGAGGTCAGCGCCTGGGCCGAAGTTGCGTCCGGTACGAAGTACGGTGTGGTCAGGTAGACGCGATGACGGGCGCGCTGTATGGCATCAACCGTAACGCGCAAAATGGAGGCGTAATCAAAGTCGGGCCCCGATGGGATGATCTGGGTGCGTATCCAGCGCG
>JBOIGK010000336.1:0-7442 GCA_050742695.1 Advenella sp.
GAGTAAGAACAGTCTTTGCAACTATACCAATTCCCTTATCCCAACAACAGCGCAATCGCCAGGTCTCCCTGTTAATCGTAAAAGTAAAGGCAAGCAGCGGGCGTCCCGGCTGCGCCCTTTTGGCCATACTCAAGTCAGGACCAGCACATTAGCCAGCCAGGTTTGATTTGAAAAACGCCAAGGTCCGGGACCACGCCAGCTTTGCGGCTGCTTCGTCATAACGAGGCGTCGTGTCGTTATGAAATCCATGATTGGCCCCCTCATACATGTGCATTTCATACTTCTTGTTATTGGCCTTGAGCGCGGCTTCGTAATCCGGCCATCCCGCGTTGATACGCTCGTCAATGCCGGCATAATGTATCAATAGCGGCGCATTGATTTTCGGCACATCGGCAGCCGCAGGCTGACCACCATAGAATGGTACTGCGCCAGCCAGATCCGGCATGCGAACAGCCAGCATATTGACCACCCCGCCGCCATAGCAAAATCCTACTGCGCCAATCTTGCCATTCACGGCTTCATGCCCCTTCAGAAATTGCGCTGCCGCCACCATATCTTCGGTGCGCTTGGCCGGATCCAGTTTTGCAAAAAGCTCGCGCGCTTTGTCTTCATCTCCGGGGTAACCGCCGGCCGGCGTAAGCGCATCGGGCGCAAAAGCGACATAATTCTCAACGGCCAGCCGTCTTGCCACGTCCTCGATATAGGGATTGAGCCCCCTGTTTTCATGTATGACTACCACACCAGGCAACTTGCCGTTGGCATCGGCTGGCTGCGCCAGATAGCCTTTCATGGTGCCATTGCCCTGGGGGGACGGGTACTCCACGTAGCCAACGTTAATTCGTTTGTCATCGGGCGCGATTTGCTGCGCCCAGGCAAAATTCGGTGCAAGACTGCTGAGAATCGCAGAGGTAGTGACGCCGCCTACGGCATAGCGCGCTGAACGATCCAGAAACTGCCTGCGACTGATACCGCCGTGCACATAGGCATCAAACAGCTTAAGAACATCGGGATGAAAATCACTCGCGTTTTTTCGATTCATGTTGCGGACTCCTTGACAGGCGGGCCAGCAGACCCGGATGAGCTGAGAAAGGAACTGATGGAGATATTGCGTGAACAATGAAATGTGAAACCCGATGCTGGTACCATATGCTGGCGCAGGAGGGCCTTCTGCCGATCCTGAACAGGATCACATTCATGTTAATTAAATCACAATAAGGAGACAATCATGAAAAAAATCTCATTTGTATTAGCCGGACTGTGCGCAACACTGATCGGCGCTGCCCACGCCCAGGAAAAGCCAACGGTTCAATTTATTGCCACCGGCGGAACAATTGCCATGAAAATTGATCCGGTCAAAAAAGCGCCAGTGCCGGCCATCTCCGGGGATGATCTGCTGGCAACGGTGCCCGGCGTGGCCGAGTTTGCCAAAATAGAAGTCAACAATCTATCGAACGTGCCGTCAGACTATATGGATCCGCCGCGCTGGATTGAGCTGAGCAAGGCGGTCAGCGCAGCCTTGCAACGGCCGGAAGTGTCGGGGGTTATTGTGTCACACGGCACAGATACCCTGGAAGAAACCGCGTTCTGGCTGGATCTGACCGTGCAATCGGACAAACCCATCGTCTTGATTGGCGCCCAGCGCAATGCTTCTTCGTCCGATTTTGACGGCCCTCGCAATCTGCTGAATGCGGTGCGTATTGCCGTAGATAAACAGGCAAAGGGCAAAGGCACAATGCTGGCCATGAACAACCAGATCAATGCCGCACGTCATGTCACAAAAACCCATACGGCCAATGTGGAAACATTTCAATCGGGCGACTATGGTTTTCTGGGTGAAGTCTATCCTGACCGTGTGATATTTGCCCGGGAACCATTGCGCCGCCAGCATATCGCCATCAGCGCTGAGACTATGCCAAAAGTAGATATTGTCGCCATGTATGGTGGCGCCGACGGCAGCCTGCTGCGCAGCGCCGTAGATCAGGGCGCAAAGGGCATTGTGGTGCAGGCGCTAGGCATGGGAAATATGAACAAGCCGATGTTTGAGGCTGTGAAATATGCACTGGAAAAGCAAATTCCAGTTGTGATTGCCACCCGTGTCTACAACGGTCGCGTGATGGCCAACTACGGGTTTGAAGGCGGTGGTAAAACGACAGCCGACGCAGGCGCTGTGATGGCGGGAAATCTGACTCCGCAAAAAGCCCGTATTCTGCTGATGCTTCTTTTGCAAAGTGGCAAAACGGGCAAAGACGACCTGCAGGCCGCATTTGACGCCATGTAAAGGGTTTGAGTACAATCCAATCCATAAATATATCAATCCATTGATATCGATGCATTGATATCGATGCATCGATATATCTGGCCTATCAATAGGGATCGGTGCGGGGATCGGTGCGATATGCAAAGCCTGTGCTGCCCATATCTGCCGATCCGCTGCCAGCCGCTCTGACCAACCCTCAACCAACACCCGCAGCAACTGTCTTGCGGTCCCATCGCTCAGTTTTCTGGCGCCCTCTTCTTGTTATATTTCCCCTCCTGATCAGCCGCGGCGCCTGCCGGTGCATCAATTCGATCGATCAAGCCAACGCCCTCGCCTTTTGCCCGACACAACCGACCTTCATTTGGTGACAACCTGTCGGCACGCTACACGCAACCGCACTTTGTTGCATCCTTCATTTATAAATCAGACCCACATCAGACATGAACCCTCAATCAGCCCACTTTTTTGTATTGACCGGTGGACCCGGCTCCGGCAAAACGACACTCATCAACCATCTGGCCGATTTGGGCTATCGCTGTATGCCCGAAGCCGGCCGGGCCGTGATACGCCAGCAGTTGCGCTGTGGCGGTGTTGCCCTGCCATGGAACGACAAAACCGAGTATGCCCGACTTATGTACCAACGCGACATGGCAACTTACCAGCGTGCATGCAATATGAACGGTCCGGTTTTTTTTGATCGCAGTATTGTGGATGTCATAGCGTATCTGCAACTGGAGCAATTGCCAATTCCAGAACCCCTGCAAACAGCGGCATCACGTTGTCGATATCATACGACAGCATTCATTTTGCCGCCCTGGCCACAAATCTACCATAGTGATCAGGAACGCAGGCAGGACCTGCCCACCGCCATCGCAACCTATCACGCGATGGTGAAGACTTATTCACAATATGGCTATGCGCTGGTGCGCGTGCCCCGTCTGCCGGTAGCACAACGGGCCGTGTTCATCCTGAACGCGATCGCTTACGGCCATGGCGGCAATATGGCTTGAAAGCCCCGTCGATAGAGCATGCCACAGCACGGCACTTGTGTTCTCCCATGCGGATCAGAACCGATAGCCTGCGCCGACAGTGGCAACCCAGGGATTGATTTTAGCAGTGCCGATTTTAGTGCCGTCAAGCCGAACGCTGGTCTTGATATCAATATAGCGCACACTGGCATTCAAAAACCAGTTATCGTTGATTTTCACATCGGCGCCCACTTGTGCTGCCAGTCCCCAGGAGTCTGAGAGCTTGAGTTTGTCAACGCCAAGAGCCCGTAACGCACCTGTCGGCCTGGTGTGAAAAAAGGTTGTGTAATTGAGCCCGACACCCACATAAGGCTGCACCCGGGCGTTGGGCAAAAAGTGCCACTGAACGCTAAGTGTAGGAGGCAAGTGCCTGGTGATGCCAATCCTGCCAAGATCGCCGCCCAGATCAGCAGCGCTACCACGAATGTCATGTTTGAACGGCGCAGCCGCCAGCAGTTCGACGCCAAGCTGACGTGTTGCCATATACGTCAGGCTGAAACTGGGGCGCGTGCTGTCATTAACATCCAGGTCAATGCCGCGGGGGGCCATACTTTTTCCGACCGTGCCATTGCCCGACCTGGGCATCACACTAGTCACGCCAGCTTTCACTATCCAGTCCCCTGCTTCGTGGGCAAAGGCAGGCAATACAGCGAGTGCACCCAGCGCAAGCGCGCTTGCTGAAACCATATGACGAATGACATGCATTTTTTTCTCCATCAGTACTTGTTAACGAACTGACAGAGTGCAACAGAAATCACAAATGAATATTGCGTTTGCGCAAGCAACAGCGACTGCGCTACATTTACATTTGATTTAGATCAAATATCATGCATTAAGCACAGGGAGAGAGATTCGCTCATCGATGATGCGTTACAGGAAAATTGTCGCTAGGGCAAACCGGTGGTATGCCCTGTTTAGCCCTACTGAACACAATGCTATAGGGCGGGCGCACAATGGAATCGAAGCTGTATCTTCTTGTCTGCGGCCAGCGCCTGCTCTGATGCCAGCACCAGTATTTTGTTGCCGCTCTTGTTGATCCCGATCAGCCCATTTTGCAGAACCTGCGGCGCAGTGTTCACGCTTGTGACACTATTGTAGCTTACCAACGAAGAACGGCAGCCACACTCACCAATGGACTTGCGCAATTGGAAAATCGTATTGGCCAGGACCATATTGGCGTGTATGGACGTGTCTTTAATGTGTATGGACACGCAGGCCGCGAGCGTGTTCTGAATATTTAACGGCACATCGTGTGCCGGCGCTGGCTCGTTGATCGATGCCAACAATACGATTGCGCAGGCACTACGTTTTTTCATGGACAGTGCCTCATACAATGAGGATCGCAGTCGCCCGGCGCAATCCATAACAGCACCGGGCCAACATTGCCTTTAGTCGATGTGCGGATGACGATCCACCAGGCGCTGGCGGCGCGCCTGGAGCGCTTCGAGCTGCTCCTGCACTGCGGTGATTTCTTCATCCACATCGGCAACGGTTTGTTCGATATGATCGTACGCTTCCTTGAGCAACGCCTTGGCTTCGTGCTTGTTGGAGGCTGTGGGTGTGTCGCCTCGCATTGGTCTATTGGCGGTCTCGGGAAGATAAAAGGAGGTAATGATTCCGATGAGGGCAGCGCACATCAAATAATAAGCCGGCATCATCAGGTTCCCTGTTTCTTCCACCAGCCACGCGGCTACGGTTGGCGTGAGCCCGGCAACAATAATGGCGACGTTAAAGGAACCGGCCAATGCGCTGAAACGGATACGTGTTGGAAACAGCGCCGGAAGTGTAGAGGCCATCACGCCTGTCATACAATTGAGCACGATTGCGATAAACAAAAGCCCCAGAAAGATCAGGCCGGTATTGTCGCTGCCAATGAAGTGATAAGCCGGTATGGCCAGCAAGAACAAGCCGATGCTGCCAATTCGCAAAAAGGGTTTCCGGCCGATTTTGTCGCTGAAGAAACCGACGACCGGTTGCACGAACAGCATCCCGATCATGACCACAACGATGATCAGTACGCCATGTTCTTCGGTATAGCCCAGGCTACTGGACAGATAGGTGGGCATATAGGTGAGCAACATGTAATAAGTAATATTGGTCACCAGAACCATACCAATGCTGATCAATAATGCCTTGCGATGTTTGGAAAAAATCTCGCGAAAGGACACACCCGGCTTTTCCTTGATGGCGTCCTTGTCTTCTTTTTCCATCTTTTCAAGCTGTTGTGTAAAAGCTGGCGTCTCTTCTGCAGCGTGACGCAGATACAGCCCTAGTAGCCCCAGCGGGCCCGCAACAAAGAACGGTACGCGCCAGCCCCATTCCAGGAAGGTCGGCTCTTTAAGGATAGTTTGCAACAACACCACCAGGCCTGCGCCCAGCACGAAACCGGCAATTGAGCCGAAATCCAGCCAACTGCCCAGAAACCCTCGCCGTCGGTCTGGCGCATATTCGGCAACAAAGACAGCCGCTCCGGTATATTCGCCGCCTACCGAAAAGCCCTGAGCCAGTTTGCACAACAGCAAAAGAACCGGCGCCCACAGACCGATGGTTGCGTAGGAAGGAATTAGCCCGATGCAGAAGGTACTGATGGCCATGATAATAATGGTCAGCGATAGCACCTTCTGCCGCCCGAATCGATCGCCCATCACGCCAAAAAACACCCCACCAAGCGGTCGGACCAAAAAAGGGACAGAGAACGTGCCTAGCGCGGCAATAGTCTGCACTGCAGGCGAGGCATCAGGGAAAAACACTTTACCCAGCGCATAGGCCACAAAACCATACACGCCGAAATCAAACCATTCCATTGCGTTGCCAAGCGCCGCGGCCGTCACCGCCTTCTTGAGCTTGGCGTCGTCAATGACGGTGATATCGTCAATATGCAAGGGCTGGCTTTGTTGTGATACTGAAGTTGACTCTGTCATTATCTGCTTCCCCGGGGCTTCCCATTATTACGGACCATGGTGCCATAATGTCTACCACGTTGCAAACATTTCCTATTACTCGCTACCGGCACATTTATTCACAGACTGCGCGCAGTGCCTGTTTTCAAATTGTCATAAACAGGGTGGAAAAACCTGTCAGCCAGATTAGTCACATCCGTGATGGCGCTTCTGGCAAACCGCATGAAGCTACCACAACAGCCTGATATCAACCGCCGCATGAGAAAAAGCCGCGTGACCAGATGGCGCAAGCGATGCACCCGTAAAAAGGATAAATGATGTGGGGGACATCTGATTTTTCCCTGCAGATAGTGCGTTCAGCAGGCAGCCAAAGGCCTGCAACTGATGATATCCAACTACCCGTGCGATACAGCCTGGCGACTGTGTTGTCGCGTTGCAAATTATACGGATGGTCTGCGCGGAAACGCCGAGGCAGAACGAAAAACCCCAGAAGCGACAGGCGCCCTGGGGTTCAAACTACGGAGTTGATGCAAGGGCCGGGAAGCCTTGATACGTTGCCAGGCAACCGCACGTCTTGGGTGAATAGTATGTTGGAACATCTCTAGTCACTACGGTTGGCTGCAGACTCCAAGCCTTTATTCTACTGCATCGAGCCGCGCTGGCAATAACGACGCCAGGCGCCGCATTGCCAGTAGCGGCAAGTCATCAAAAGCGATGATTCAGACCGACACCAACCAGTGTGGATTTCAGTTTGACGTTTTCAGTGTTGTCAAACTTCAGTTTGCCTGTACCGTAAGATGCGATTGCATAAATAGTAGTGCGTTTAGACAATTTCTGTTCGTAACCCAGGCTGAAAATACTCAGTTTGCCTTTCACGCCGTCAAATGCATCATCGTTGTTTTTGGTTGAACTGCCCTGATACGAGAACATGACTTTGCCGTCATCGCCAACTGGCGCTGACAGGCCGGCCATCCAGGCTTGTTGACGGTAACCGTTGGTTTCTGCGTAAGTGAGTCCATCAGCATTGGTCGTGAAGTCATCCAATGCACCTGTCAGACCTGTACTACCGACACCGCTGGCCACGATAACGTCATTGGCCATGGAACCGCGCACCTGACCGTAGCCCAGATACAATTTGACGACGTCAAAATCGTAGGCGCCAAACAGGTTCCACATATTTGTCGTGCCTTTGACATCGTCAGCGTCTGAAAAGCGGACGTCTGTGCGGAAACGATCATAAGATGCGCCGACCGAGAC
>JBOIGK010000337.1:0-3922 GCA_050742695.1 Advenella sp.
CAGACGCACTGACTTGCCCACCAGGTGGAGGTAGCGTTCGTCTTCGGGGTGAACCATGACGGCAACATCGCCCAGCATGGTTTCAGGGCGGGTAGTGGCCACGACCAGATATTCCAGTCCGTCTACCGGTTCGGTAAGCGGATAGCGGATATGCCAGAGAAAGCCATCTTCTTCCTGGCTTTCGACTTCCAGATCAGAAACGGCCGTGCCCAGTACCGGATCCCAGTTGACCAGCCGTTTGCCGCGGTAGATGAGGCCCTGTTCGTACAGACGGACAAAGGTTTCAACCACGCCAAGCGACATTTGGCTGTCCATGGTGAAATATTCCCGCGGCCAGTCTGCCGACGCTCCCAGGCGTCGCACCTGAGCAGTGATGGTATTGCCCGATTGTTCCTTCCATTGCCAGACTCGCTCTACGAAGGCCTCCCGACCCAGGTCGTGGCGGGTGATTTTCTGGGCATCCAGCTGGCGCTCAACGACAATTTGCGTGGCAATACCGGCATGATCGGTGCCGGGCACCAGGACGGTGTCGCAGCCCAGCATCCGGTGATAACGGGTCAGGCCATCCATGATCGTATGATTGAAGGCGTGCCCCATATGCAGTGTGCCTGTGACATTGGGGGGCGGAAACTGGATGGTATAGGGTTCGCCACTTTCCGGTGCGTTTGTGGAGGTGTGGCGGCCGGCCCGAAAGACGCCCATGCGTTCCCACTCATGGAGCCAGGTGCGTTCAAGCTCCTTGGGTTCAAAACTTTTGGGCAATTCGTCTGTGGCAGGTGTTTGAGTCATAGTATCAACAGTGGATGGGCCGGCGGTTTATGGCCGTCAGGCCCAAAGGGTCAGCAAAATGGTGAGTCTTTATCGAAAACCCTTATTTTAAGGTGTAGCGCCCTAATTTTGCATGTTAAAATGCCGAGTTAGTTAAAACTTCGCAGAAGTAACTGTTTTCATTGAATATTTGGAGTAATTAAATGGCTGTTGAACGTACGCTCTCTATCATCAAACCCGATGCTGTTGCCAAAAATGTTATTGGCCAAATCATTTCCCGCTTCGAAAAAGCCGGCCTCAAAGTGGTTGACGCTCGCATGCAGCAACTGAGCCAGGCCGAAGCTGAAGGCTTTTACGCCGTTCACAAAGAGCGTCCTTTTTTCAACGATCTGGTCAAGTTCATGATTTCCGGTCCTGTCTTTATTCAGGTTCTGGAAGGTGAAAACGCCGTCGCCAAAAACCGCGAACTCATGGGCGCTACAGATCCCAAGAAAGCCGACGCTGGTACCATCCGCGCCGACTTCGCCGACAGCATCGACGCCAACGCTGTACATGGCTCCGACGCCGCTGACACAGCAGCCAACGAAATTGCTTACTTCTTCAAGAAGTAACAGGCTCGCTGAAAACGTGCTCCATTTTCCGCAAAAGGCTGTTATGACTACTACCGATCAACGCATCAATCTTCTGGGTGTCGAATCCGATTCGCTCGTCAAGCAGGTGGGTGCCTGGGGTAACAAGCCTTTTCGCGCGAAACAGTTGTTGCGCTGGGTACACCAGCGCGGCATCTCCGATTTCGACCAGATGACAGATCTGGCCAAGGGCTTTCGCAGCACGCTGACAGAACGCTGCACGCTGCAAACACCATCGGTTATTACCCAGAAAGTGTCTACCGACGGTACGCGCAAGTGGCTGTTTGATGTAGGCAATAATAATGCTGTCGAAACCGTATTTATTCCGGAAGATGACAGGGGAACCCTGTGCATTTCCAGTCAGGCCGGCTGTACCGTGGCTTGCCGTTTCTGCTCTACCGGTCACCAGGGGTTCAATCGAAATCTGACCACAGCTGAAATTGTCGGCCAATTGTGGAAAGCCCGTCACGACATTATGCAGGATATGCCTGCCGCACGCCTGGCCGCCGCAGTGCAGGGGCAAGCCCCTGTCCCAGTACACGACCAGGATCTTCGCGTCATCAGCAATGTTGTCATGATGGGAATGGGCGAGCCGCTACTCAATTATGATCAGGTTCTGCCTGCATTGCTGCTTATGCTCGACGACAATGCCTATGGGCTATCGCGACGGCGCGTTACGGTGTCGACCTCCGGTGTCGTACCGTTCATGGACCGCCTGGCGCATGATTGCCCGGTTGCGTTGGCCGTATCGCTGCATGCGCCGAACGATGCGTTGCGCGATCAACTGGTCCCGCTCAATCGCAAATACCCGCTGGCCGAGCTTATTGCGGCCTGTAACCGCTATCTTGAGCATGCACCGCGTGACTTCATCACCTTTGAATACGTCATGCTCGATGGCGTGAATGATTCAGATGAGCATGCCCGGCAATTGGTGGATATCACGCGCCAGGTCAAATGCAAGCTGAATCTGATTCCGTTCAATCCATTTCCGGAGGCGGGTCTGAAGCGGTCCAGCAATGCACGCATTCGCCAGTTCTCCAGCTTGCTGGTAGATCAGGGCGTGATTACCACGGTGCGTAAAACCCGAGGTGAAGATATTGATGCCGCCTGTGGACAGCTCGCGGGCGACGTTAAAGACCGTACCCGCATCAGCGAACGCATGCAGGCCTTCAAATCCATTCCCATTACCGAGATTTCTTCATGACCAACGAAACAGACACTGCCGCTGATATCCCCCGTCAAGAGTCAGCTCCCGTACAATCGCTGGGCCAGACGCTCGCGACGCTGAGGGCTGCCCGGGGTCTTACGCTGGCTGAAATCTCCAATCGCATCAAGTTTTCCGAGACTCAGTTGCGTGCGCTGGAAAGTCAGAGCTGGGCGTCGTTGCCCAGCGGCTTCATGTTGCGTGGCATGGTCAAGAAATATGCGCAGGTATTGGAAGCGGACGAGCAGCCATTGCTGCAATTGCTGGGCCAGCAGCCCGGCATCGAGGGCGGCCAGCAGGCTGTAGCTGCTTCTGCCGCTCCAACCAATATCAATCTGAAACGCAGCACCGATTATGAAATCCGGGACAGTTACTCTCGGTCCGGGCGCTCCAGTGGTACAGGCTTGTGGCTGTTTGTTATCCTGCTTGTGCTGGTGGTTATTGCTGTCTACGGCTTTACACGCGGCTGGTATACCTTGCAGGATCTCGGTCTCGAAAGCCTGCAGCACTGGTTTGAATAACTGATTCAATGGTGTCGCTGTCGTCGCTGCAGTGCGCTGACCCGACTTCGGCAATACCACTCTGTTTAAGACTGACACTACCATGACCATCGTTGAACAATCGCCGTTTCCCATTGGCCAGCTGACCCGCCGTCCGACGCGTGGTGCACGTGTCGTATGGGGTACCAAACAGGTCCAGATTGGTGGTGGTGCGCCAGTCGTGGTGCAATCGATGACCAACACCGACACGGCTGATCCGATTGCGACTGCAATACAGGTCAAGGAATTGGCGCAGGCCGGTTCCGAGATGGTACGCATCACCGTCAATACACCCGAGGCGGCAAAAGAAGTGCCGGCAATTCGCGAGCAACTGGATCGCATGGGTGTCTCGGTCCCGCTGGTGGGCGACTTTCACTACAACGGGCACAAGCTGCTTACCCAGTTTCCAGAGTGCGCGCAGGCGCTGTCCAAATACCGGATCAACCCCGGCAATATGGGCGGCGGTAAAAAACGCGACGACAATTTCGCGCAAATGATCGAAGTGGCCTGCCGCTACGAGAAACCGGTACGCATCGGCGTAAACTGGGGCAGCCTGGATCATGAGCTCATGGCGCGCATGATGGACGACAATAGCCGGCGCAGCGTTCCCTGGGACGCCTCGGCTGTCATGCGCGAAGCGCTGGTGGTGTCTGCCATCACCAACGCTGCCCGCGCCGAAGAGCTGGGCCTGGCCGACGATGCCAACATTCTGTCCTGTAAGGTAAGCCATGTCCAGGATCTGATTTCGGTATATAGGAATCTTTCTGCCCGTTGTGATTATC
>JBOIGK010000338.1:0-3525 GCA_050742695.1 Advenella sp.
GGATGCGGGCGGTGGCTCCTCATCTGCTGGCGTTGTCCGCATGGGGGTTCGTCTCTGGCGTGGCTATGGTCAATTACGGCCTGTCCTTCTGGCAGTCCATGATCATGTCGCTGTGGGTGTATGCCGGTTCGGCGCAGCTGACGGCATTGCCGCTGATGGCCGTGGGCGCTCCGGTCTGGATGGTGTTTCTGGCCGGCTTTGTCGTCAATATCCGGTTTGTCATCTTCGGCGCGACGCTTTATCCTTTTTTTGAACGATATTCCCATTTCAAGCGGCTGGTGCTCGGGTACCTGCTGACCGATATCAATTACGTCGTGTTTGTCAGCCTGTTCCGTCATGTTCGCCAGAAACGTCGCACGGTTTATGTGTGGACCTATCTGTCCATGGGTACGGCAATTGCAGGCGCATGGCAGTTAAGTACCCTGGCCGGTGTGCTGATCGGCGATCGCGTGCCGCGTGAATGGTCGCTGGAGTTTGCGGGCGTGCTGACGCTGATGGCCGTAGTCATACCGCTCATCAAGGGCCGACCCATGCTGGTGACGGTACTGGTCGCCGGCGCAGTGGCCTGGCTGGGCCAGCCGTTGCCGCTGCGCATGGGTCTGTTCATCTCCATTGTGGCCGGGATCGCTGCCGGCATCCTGTCCGAGAAATTCATGACTAAAGGAACGCGTACATGACTGATACCTATATTGCGCTTGTCATTGTGTTGCTGGGTATCGGTAGCCTGCTGACCCGGGCTGGCTATCTCATGTTGGGCCAGTATTTCCCCTTGAGCAAGACCGTGAGCCGTGGCTTGCGCTACGCACCGGTTGCCGCCTTGACGGCCATAGTCGTGCCCAGTCTGCTGCCCTGGACGGTGGGGCAGTGGCCGCAGGTCGGCGCCGAGTTTTTTGCGGCGGTCGTCGCTGCGCTGGCTTTTTTGCGGGTGCGTAATATTCTTTTCATGATTGCTGTCGGTATGGTCGTCTTGTGGCTTTTACGCTGGATTTTCTAAGGCTTTCTCCCTATTTCCGGGTCGATGGGCATAGATGAGTACATGAGTAGAGTAAAATGACGTTTTCGCGGCCTGCCGCAATTTTCAGTTCCTTTACATACACTTGATGACCGACGCCAATACGACTACCTCCGGCAAAACCACTACCTTCGAATCCTTTACCGAGGTCGGCCTGCACCCCGATCTGCTGAAGGCGGTGATGGCCAGCGGCTATACCAAGCCAACGCCCATCCAGGAACAGGCCATGCCGCTGATTATGGACGGGCGCGACATCATGGGCGCTGCCCAGACCGGTACCGGCAAAACAGCGGCATTTACCCTGCCGCTGCTGCACCGGCTCATGCCCATGGCCAACAGCAGCATGTCGCCAGCCCGCCATCCGGTACGCGCCCTGATCCTGGCGCCTACGCGGGAACTGGCCGATCAGGTCGCAGAAAGCGTTAAACGCTACAGCCACAGCTCACCCTTGCGCGTGGCTGTTGTTTTTGGTGGGGTAGATATGAACGCCCAGCGCGACCAATTGCGCAAGGGCTGCGAACTGCTGATCGCCACGCCGGGACGGCTGCTGGACCATATCGAACAGAAAAACGTCAGCCTGAGCCAGGTCAGTGTGCTGGTGCTGGATGAAGCCGACCGCATGCTGGATATGGGTTTCCTGCCAGATCTGGAACGGATCGTGCGTCTGCTGCCCAAACCGCGCCAAAGCCTGTTGTTTTCCGCAACGTTCAGCAATGATATTCGCAAGCTGGCGCGCAGTTTTCTGAACAATCCGGTGGAAATCAATGTGGCCCCGCGCAATGCCACGGCCGAAACCGTTACGCAGATCGCCTATCCGGTCGCGCCAAACGAAAAGAAAGCAGCGGTGCTGTATACGCTGAAGTCGCGTAATCTGAGCCAGGTCATTGTTTTTGTCAATACCAAAATCGGCGCCAGCCGCGTAGCCCGGGAACTGGTCAGTGAAGGCATCAATGCCGAGTCTATTCACGGCGACCGCACGCAGGCAGAACGCATCAAGGCGCTTGATGGCTTCAAGTCGGGCGAGATTGCGGTTCTGGTGGCGACCGATGTGGCGGCCAGGGGGCTGGACGTGGTTGGATTGCCTTGCGTGATCAATATGGACCTGCCCTATAACGCCGAAGATTATGTTCACCGTATCGGCCGCACCGGCAGGGCAGGTGCAAAAGGCGAGGCCATCGCCTTTTACACGCAAACCGAAGAGCGCCTGCTGGAAGATATCGAAAAACTGATCAAAACGCCGGTGCCAAGGGGCGTGCTGTCCATTCCCAGCGTTTTTCTGGCGAGCGGGCACCATCCAGCGCGGGCCGCAACCGGCAAGCCTGAACGTTACAAGAAAACCTTTCCTGCTGCCCGGGCGACACCTATCGACGACTTTTTCTTTCGTCCTTACGAGCCGACCAAGCAAGATGTCGAATCCGATGCTTCGGTAAACCGGCGTCCTGACGGGCATGGCCCCAAACCCATGCTGGCCGTTTTGCTGGGCGGCCGTCCCAATACCGAAAACTAATCCGAAAACTCATGTTTCAGCCGCGTTCAAATACTTGAAACCGCGGCTCACTACTCCCACATTCCTGTTTAGAGCAAAGTTGCGGCGGGCACACACCGATGGTGTTGCGCGGATTGCTGCATTGCCTGGTCTTGCGCCTGGCTTTGGCTGACCTTGCTCAGGCCGAGGCGGTCAACAGCGTTCGCAGATCGGCAGGCCCGTCGGCGCGTGTTTGCGGTTCGTCGCCCACGGCCTGCAGCATGCGTTCCAGGTGACTGATGTAGGGCAGCATGGTGCCAAAAAACCGGGTTTGTCCACCAGTCTGAATCAGCAGGGTGGGGAAGTTCTCGACGTCCAGGTCATCCAGCAGTTCGGGATTGTCCTCAACGTCGATCCACAGGAACAGGTGCTGGGGGTAGCGTTCACTCATGGCCTGGAAGGCCTCGTGATAGTCGCCGCAAGTATCACACCAGGCTGCGCAATAACAGGCAATAAGCCATGTGTCGGGATTGTCCAGTGCCTGGAGCAACTGGGGAACATGCTGGCCGGGGGTTTGAATGAACATATGTGTCTGCAAATGAATAACGGGTGACGGGTAACGAGTAATAAGTAACGGTTGGATCTGAAGCCATTTACGCCATCGCGCAAAAGGGAAAGTCATGCAAAATAGTACACCATTCGGACAGCAATCAGAAAGCACGCCATCGCCATACGACGGCGTCGGTCGCGCTTTCGGACGTGCAATGGTCTCACAACTGCAGCCACGCATGTTGCTGGCGCTGCTGCTGCCGTTTGCCGCCGCGCTGATTGCCATGCTGTTTTTTGCTCGGTTCCTGTGGGAGCCTGTGGCCGATTGGTTGAATTTGTTTGTTACGCAGTCGGAAATGATGACAGGCATAGAAGGCTGGATGGCTGGCGTCGGGCTGTTTTCCATGACTGTCTATCTGGTTCATATTCTGGTGTTTGTAATCATGGTCACGATCGGCAGCAGTATCGGCCTGCTGATTGCTGCTGTGCTGGTCATGCC
>JBOIGK010000339.1:0-21677 GCA_050742695.1 Advenella sp.
CAGCAGTACCAGTGGATTGCCTCGCCGCAGCCCGGTGTGGAGCGTGTGATGCTGGATCGGGTCGGTGAAGAGAAAGCCCGGGCGACCAGCATCGTACGCTATGCGCCGGCATCTCGTTTTCCAGGGCATCAACATCCCGGTGGCGAAGAAATTCTGGTGCTGTCCGGCACGTTTTCCGACGAGGATGGCGATTACCCGTCGGGCTGGTACTTGCGCAATCCGCCTGATTCCAGTCACCAACCGTTTACCCGCGATGGCGCCACTATATTCGTAAAACTACGGCAAATGCCAGAAGGTGAGCGCCGCAGCGTGCGAATCAACACAAGTGAACCTTCCTCCTGGATCAGGCGCGCAGAAGGAGAGTCCTGCGTCTTGTTCACTGACGAGGCAGAGCAGGTGTCGCTCGTGAGGCTTGCGGCCGGCGCCCGGATCTTCAGTCAGTTTGTTGAAGGGGCGGAATTGCTGGTGCTCGAAGGAAGCCTGAACGAGGCGGCGCACACGTATGAGCAGGGCAGCTGGCTGCGTCTGCCGCCTGGAAAATATCCGCAAATTGTTGCCGGTCCCCAGGGCGCGAGTCTTTATCTGAAAACCGGGCATCTTGGTAAATATCTGACCGGGGTGGTGGCGCCAGAAAGGTCACCCGCATGGCATCAATAAGTTGCGGGAACTGGCTGCCGGGACTCCGGGAATAGAACTGGCTGTAGTCAAAAGCTCAGGACAGATGATCCCGCTGGAAGAGCCATATGTGTTGGCTCGCGTGATGTCAGTCCGGTTGATGCGCATACCTGACCCATCAATCGAGAGCAGTGGGGCGTGCCAATTTGCTGATTTTTATCTATAGGATGATCAGCTTGTGCTACGTGGGTTCAGGCGCTCTTATTAAGCTGCATCCAGGTTGCTGTTGCAAAGGCGATGACCTGTGCCTGGTCATCAACCATCGTTGATTTAAGAAAAGATATGTTACGGCCACGACGGATAAACTCACCTGTACAGGTGACTTTTCCCCGGCGAGCTGCTTTTACATACTGTGTTTTCATTTCGAGTGTGGTGCCCGGGCCCTGAACGTGATTCAACAAATGTCCCATTGAAATATCCATGGCAGTCGCAATAATTCCACCGTGCAAGGACCCTTGAGGATTGAACATGAAATCTTTGAGTTCAAAGGTAACCTCGCATTTGTCCTCTGAATACTCGAATTTCAGGTCAAGAAAGCGAGCTAGAAAAAACGTCTCGAATGCCGGAATTTCTGATTCGATGGCGTTGTTGAATGCAAATGTAGCTGCAGCTCTATCCATGGTTTGCCTTTTTCGTCGTGTCAATGGTCAGGGTTTTGATGATACCCCTGTTGCTTAGCTCGACAATCTGTTTTTCGGATATGCCAAGATTCTCTCGCAATATATCTGACGTATGCTGTCCGAGCATGGGTGGCGGCATATGGCTGCTGTTTGTTTCACTGTCAAAGCGGAATGGACTAAGGATATTTTTCACGGTTCCTGCGGTGGGGTGTTGCATTTCGATTACCATATCGCGGCTGGTCAATTGCTCTGCTTCGCAAACTTCTTTGATGGAACGGATATCACCATAAGGAACGCCGGCATCGCGCAGTCTGCCTATCCAATGCTGACGGGGCTTTTCGGCAATTTCCCGGGCTACGATAGGTACCAGTTCCGTTCGCAGCGCGACCCGATCGTTTGCTTTCGCATAACGTGGCTCTGTCGCCAGATCGGGTCGTTCGATCACGCCACAGAACAGTTGCCAGAACTTGTCGTTAGCCACGCCGATATTCAGCCATCCATCCGAGGCCCTGAATGTCTCATATGGCGCGATAGTCGGATGCGCATTGCCCTTGCGCCTGGGACTCTGGCCCGTTGAAAAATAAATTCCGGCATTGAAGGTGAGCAGTGAAGCCATACAGTCCAGCATAGAAATGTCGACGTGATGGCCCTTGGCTGCGTTTGCACGCTCGATCAGCGCAGCCATTATTGCCTGGGCTGCGTATTGACCTGTTACGAGATCTGCGATTGAAGTACCCACTTTGGTCGGTAAGCCATCGGGATCTCCTGTGATATCCATGATGCCCGACTCGCCCTGTATGATTAGATCATACCCCGGGCGTTGAGCATCTACACCCGTACGACCAAAGCCGGTAATTGAGCAACTGATCAGTTTTGCATTTTCCGTTCGCAGTGTGTTGTAGTTCAATCCAAGTCTGTCCATCGTCCCAGGACGGAAGTTATCGATAATGACATCGGCTTTCTGTGCCATTTGTCGTATCAAATCGACTCCATCAGGGGTTTTCAGGTTAATCGCACAACTGCGTTTATTACGATTGACGGAAAGAAAGTATGCGCTCTCACTGCCGCTGAACGGAGGTCCGAATGCCCGGCTGTCGTCCCCATTGACAGGCTCTTCTATTTTGATGACTTCGGCGCCCAGATCACCCAGAAGCATCGTGCAAAATGGTCCAGAAACTACCCGGGTCAGGTCCAGTACACGAATTCCGTTCAGTGGCCGCATAATCAGTCCACCATCAGATTGGCCAGCGATTGCATATCATCTACCCACAGATCAGGTTGATGTGGCGTGCCGCCAAAGGGACGTTTGCGCCGATCAATGAAGGCACTGTGCATGCCGGCTGCCTTGGCACCAAGGCAATCGAATGCATGATTGGCTACGAAAAGAACGTCGTCAAGTCGCACGCCTTCGATTTGGGCGGCCTTTGTGTAGGTATCCACATGAGGTTTGAACGAATTTGACTCGGCCACGGAGATCACGTTATTGAAAGGAACGCCGTGATATTTTTTGGCTGTTTCCAGCATGTCCCTGTCGCCGTTTGACAGCACCACAATGCGGTATTTCGTTTTGAGTTTTGCCAGTGCTTCGGGCACATCCGGAAACGGTTTCAATTTTTCGATGCAGCTTACCAGATATTTCACGTCATCTTCTGTATGCTGGATATCTGCGCGCTCCAGCGTATAGGCAACTGCGCGTTCGCCAATAGTGCGATAAGGGGTATGTTCCTTGTGCAACAACGCATCGATCATCGAATTTTCGAAATGAGTTCGACGCCACCATGTGACAAATGAGTTGGGATTGCCGCTCCAACCTTTTTCTTTCAGAAATGGGGTGGCGATCTCAACCAGACCCGTTTGCATGTCAACGACCGTTCCGTACTGGTCAAACATGACAACCTTTATTTTCTTTTTCAACTCTTCAGCTGTAGCCATGTGATTTCTCCTGTTTGGCATTAAGGCGATTATTCGCTTGGAGGTACTGTATCGTCGCCAAAGTTATTCGTCTAATGGATAATGAATATGCAATAATCAATAAAATAAATAATGGTCATGCGCGCAGGCCCTCACCGGATTCTTGCTGTCGCCACGGAAGTGGTATAACGATTTTTTATGGAAAGTGCCATAAAATAACTAATATCTATTTCCCAGGGGTCTGCTGTGAAAAACACTATAAATTTGCGATCCGTCGACCTGAACCTGCTTGTGTTCTTCAATGCGCTCATGTCCGAAAGACACGTCACCCGGGCTGCAGATAAAGTTGCCATCAGCCAGCCGGCGATGAGCAATGCGCTGGCGCGGTTGCGCATTGTATTCAAGGACGAGCTTTTCGTTCGCACGGCAAAAGGGATGGAGCCCACGCCACGTGCCCTCGAATTGGCCGAGCAGATCCACTCAATCCTGCTTCAGGCCAGCCGCTTGATGACAAGTGATATTCAGTTCGATCCACGCACCTCGGATCGCACTTTTAGTGTTCGTATGTCGGATCTGGTAGGCATTCTGATTCTTCCCGGTTTGACGGCCCGTCTGCGCGCCGAAGCGGCAGGTGTCTCCCTTGATACCGTCCATTTGTCTCCCGAACATACTATCGATGCACTGGAGACCGATCGTCTAGATCTTGCCGTGAGTATGGAGCTGCAACACACAAGCGCCATACGCTCGGAAACGCTATTTACTGATCGCATGGCATGTGTAGTTGGAAAGAGACATCCCTTGGCTGAGGGAAAACTTACACTGAAGCAATTTCTGGCGTATAGCCATTTACGCGTGTCGATGAGTCCGACCGATATTCGTTTTGTGGACAGTGTGCTTGCAGGAAAGGGGCTTGAACGTAAAATCGCGCTCAACGTGACACATTGGCTACTGGTGCCTCAAATTTTGCAGGAAACCGATCTTGTTGCAGTGATGTCGCAGCGGGCAGCGCAACAGATTTCAGGGGCAGATGTTGTGATACGCGAATTGCCTTTTGCGGCACCAAGTTTTACTTGGAGAGCCTACTGGCATCGGCGTTACGAGCACAGTATGGCGCATCAGTGGCTGCGCGCTCAGCTTCACGAGGTTGTGAATGCCCGCGCCCTGAATGAATAGCTGCGCAGGCATTCAGGCCAAATCAGGTTGCAACCGTGTCTGTTTCGAGGATTGTAAGCAAATCGCGATTGAAATGTCTGAACCCTTCATATTGGACCCAATGGCCGGCCGAAGGAATTTGAGTCAATGCCTGAAAGCAGGGCGCTCGCGATAGCCCAGCAAGTACAGATGTCTCGACTCCCAGGTACAGCACGTCCTGAGCACCCCATATGCCCCATACGGGGCAACGAACATAGGGCATTTTCTGGCGCAGGATATCAGTTTTGAATAAACGTCGCTGTGGTATACGATCATTTTCTGCATCAGTGCCATAGTGTTTGACGATGTAGTCCTCGACCGATTCATCCTGTGCGAGCATGAGGGTGCGTATATTATGTTTATGGACAGCGTGTCTTTCAATACTGGTATTGATTGGTCTCCAACTTTGGATATTGACCCGGCGGACAGATTCTGCAGTCAAAGCCGGTGCGCCGACGACAACAAGTCGCCGTACCTGCTGGGGGTATTGAACGGCCATAAACGTCGCCACCATGGAACCAAACGAAAATCCGATCAGATCATATGGCATGTCGCCAAGAAATTGCTGTATTCCCTGAGCCACCCATTCTGCCTGACCATCGGCATCAAAAGCCTCTGGAGAAATATCGGACTCGCCGAAACCCGGTAAGTCCGGTACATAGACCACATGACCAGCCTTGACCAAGGCACCGATATTTCTTACCCAATGTATCCAGCTTCCCGAGCCGCCGTGCAAAAGCACTACCGGAGTGCCACTCTTTCCCCAAATTCGCCAGACCAGTTGGCCTGAACCGCAAGGGGTTGTTTCGCGAGTTGCAGCAGCTTGTAGCCGGGCAATATCGTCCTGGCCTGATATCGTATTGGGAATGGAATGGATAGTCATTTTTTGGGTTATTTTGGGGCGGCCGCCGTCCGCTGGCTAACTTGCGTCCATCTTTTTACTTCAGCGGAGACGAAAGCGGGAAGCTCATTTACTGGTTTGTCGGAAATTGTAGCACCTTGTGCTTCAAACGCTTTTTTTACCATTTCCGACTTCATTGCAATTGAAATTTGATTTTGCAAATATGAAACTGTTTCTGCAGGGGTTTTTGCGGGCGTCCATAGCGCGTACCAGATTCCGGCATCCATTTGCGGTCCTCCTGCTTCATGTGTCGTCGGAATATCGGGAAAATAGGGCGAGCGCTCTTTCGTGGTGAATGCCAGGGGCTGTACCTTTTGGGTTCTGATCAGTTGGGCTGACGTACCCAGACCATCAAACATCACCTGGCATTGTCCGCCCATCAAATCGGTCAATGCGGCGGCCGTTCCCGTATATGGAATATGAGTCATCTTGATCGATGTCGCTTCCATAAACAGCTCGGCAACCAGATGCTGTGCCGTACCGACTCCCGAAGAGCAGTAGTTCACTTCGGTGGGATGTTGCTTCGCGTAGCCGATCAACTCCCTGACTGTTTTAAATGGTGCGTTGAGGTTGGCAATTAGCACATTTGGAACAATTGCGGTAAAGGCAAGGGGCTTGAAATCTTGATCCAGTGTATAGCCGCGCTTTGGATACAGGCCTTCGGCCATGGCCTGGTGGGCGCCGCCAGAAAGCAGTGTATAGCCATCGGAGGGGGTGCGTGTCACTTGTCGAACACCAATCGTACCACCACCTCCGGGTTTATTCTCAACTACAAACGACTGACCTGTCTGTTCACCCAATGCAATGGCAATTGGCCGGGTAAAGGTATCTACGCCGCCGCCGGGGCCATAAGGCACAATGATATGAACTGGCTTGCCGGGATAATCCGCCGCGTTGGCGTGCAGACCTATGGCGGCGACAGCAAATACTGCACCGTTCATGAACAGTTTCAACATGGAATGTCTCCTTATATTATTCACAGTACTTTCGCGTGGAATTTGCAAATTATTGGCACCGAAGTACCGTGAATACTAGAAGATGGGATCAACGGCGTCTAATGGATATATGGTATGGGAACATTCAATCTGTGAATATTGCTCATTTTCTTATTATTGTTTATCGTGCTCTTAGATGACTCCAAGCGCATGGAATCTATCAGAAATCATTGCGACAATTCCGAGCGAGCAAATCCAGTAGCGAATGAAGGCAGCACGTTCTCAATTGCAAAAATAGAGATAGGTTATGGTCCGGATTGAACGAGAGATAATGCATGCGGGCCGAAAAATTCCCCGCTAGGTTATTCCTTTTGCTTCAAGCAGGTCAATCTCTTCATCAGATAAATCAACCAATCTTCGCAATATTTCGCGACTATGTTCACCGGGACGCGGAGCTGGAGAATCGTAAATGGCCTTTGTATTGCTGAACTTGACAGGATATCCCGGCCCCTTTGCCAAAACTTCAGTTTGAGCCATCGGGTTCCATAATGGTTGTATCATATCGCGATCGTACAATTGCTGCCAGGTCATCACATCTGCAATAGTTCGTACCGGGCTATTGGGTATTTTCAGTTCATTCAATAGGGTACGAAGTTCTTCTGTTGCTCTCGTACCGGTCCATTCTGAAACAACTTGATCTACTTCGCGATTATGTGCAATGCGCCAACCCAGATTCATCATATTGCCATCGTTCAATAGATCTTCGCGTGCCATTACGCCCAGCAGTGTCTTCCATTCCGCGTTGGTCGCAGCTCCCAGAGCAATGAATCCGTCTTTTGTGCGATAGGAATTGAACGGGGAAAATCTCATTATCCTGTTGCCTTGCCTATGCTCAAGTCCAAGCTGCATGTAACAGTCGACCGGCTCATCGAACATCAACGCAAAAAGACAATCAGCCATAGAGACATCAATCGACTGCCCCTGGCCCGTACGTTGCCGATGAAACAATGCTGCGACAATCCCATAGGCTGCAAAGACACCAGAAATAGCGTCTGATAATGGTGATCCAGCCTTTACCGGTTCGCTGTCAGCGTGTCCCGTAAGGCTCATCAGACCTACGCCGGCCTGCACCATGAGGTCGTAGGCCTTCAAGTCGCGGTCTGCACCCGTAGATCCGTAACCCGTTAATGAACAATAAATGATATTGGGATTGACAGCTGACAAGCTCGCGTAATCAATGCCCAGTCGATCGGCGACGCCCGCGCTAAAATTATCTATCACTACATCAGCACTTTCGACCAGTTTCATAAACAATTGCTTTCCTTCGGACGACTTCAAATCCAAAGTGACTGACTTTTTACCTCTGGCCCGTTTCAGATAAGCAATGCCCATGTCGTCCTGTGTCTGGCGGAAAAAAGAAACGCCTTTCAGACCGGCAAAGGGAGGAGAAAATGCGGTTGGGTCACCGGTTTTTGGATCGTCAATCTTTATGACTTCAGCACCAAGTCCTGCCAACAACAGCGTTGCCTGAGGTCCGGAAAAAAATCGGGTCAAATCAAGCACCACAGTACCTGAAAGTATCTTTTGCATAAAACGGTCTCCACGTTTGATGAAGATATTCTACGCAGTGTTGCCGAAGGCTAGATAATATGACTTTGCACTAGGGTCATATACAAATGCTATGGCTTATCTGTTCTTGAATTAATTCGGAGGTGACTGAAGGGATGTGGCGCCGGACCAGTTTCCACTGAGAATGCAGCTATTGACCAGTTCAGGAATCAGAGCGGCCACACATTCTGCAGCGGTTCCGTATCCGACAATATCTGAAATGCAAAGCGATAGCCTTCTCTTTAGTCCTTCCCCTTCGATTGATCTGGCACGGATGCTGGTGTCTTTATTTTTACTTACCATCGCGGACTTGGACAAGATAGTAGAGGCATAGCCGCTTTCTACGATGGATTGAATGGTGGAAAGTGAATCGATTTCCGCAACGATATTCGGTTTGTAACCTTCGGCATTGAATGCATCGTCTATCAGTTGACGCGTCAGGTTAGCCTGTCCAGGAAGAACCAGGCCAATTGTGGATGCTTGCTTAAAGCTGATTGTTGTTGACTCGGCATCATTCTCTTGCAGCTTGCTTAATAAGAACAATTGTTCTTCCAGTAGCGGCATCCAACGCAAATGTGAAGGTTGTGCCGAATCGTCCCTAATAGGCTTCAGATGATCTGATGGCGCTACGAAAAGCAGGCTCATTTCTATTCGACCATTGGTTACCAGCTCTTGCAGATGCCCGCTCAAGCTTTCGACTATCCGCAATTGAATATCTGGGTAACGATCCTGGACTGTGCTGATCAGTGGGCCGGCCAGGACGTTTGCTGCGCTGGTTGGAACGCCTATGGATACTGGGCCGGCTGGTTTGGTTCCAATATTAACAACATCATGCCGTAACCTGTCGATCTGGCGCAGCACGGCCTGTGCATGCAGATAGAGAGACTCTCCCGCTTTGGTTGTGGTGACCCCGCGTACGCTGCGGGCCAGCACTTTGACGCCTAATTCGTCTTCCAGTTTGGTGATTTGAGCGCTTAACGCTGGCTGAGCAATGTAAAGATCTTTCGCTGCACGAGAGACACTACCCAATTCCACAATTCGTATGAAATATCTAAGTTGCCTGAGTTCCATTGTGGTCCGTTATTAACACTACGATCATGGTGTTATAGCTTTGAGATATACCGCAATCTGAATGACATATTATCCGAAACCATAACGCTCGTCTATTATTAAAACCGTTTACTACAGCAACGATCCGGCATACCAACACCATGATTAAACTCTATTTCTGGTCAACCCCCAACGCGTACAAGGTCTCTATTCTGCTAGAGGAGCTTGCATTGCCGTATGAGGTCGTACCGATACATATTGGCAAGGGCGAGCAGTTTTCTGCCGAATTTCTACGCATCAGCCCGAACAATAAAATCCCGGCCATCGTCGATACATGCGGACCGGGTGGCAAGACCATTTCGCTATTCGAATCCGGTGCAATCATGATTTATCTCGCGGATAAGGTATCCAGCGAGCTATATCCAAACGACTATGCAAATCGCTACAGCGTCTTGCAATGGCTGATGTTTCAAATGGGCGGAATCGGCCCGATGCTGGGCCAAGCGCATCACTTCAGAAAATATGCACCGGAAGTTATTGATTATGCGATCAATCGATATACCAACGAGGCCCATCGCATATATGGTGTGCTAGACCGCCGACTCGGTGAAACCGAATATTTGGGTGGAGAAGCCTACTCGCTTGCCGATATTGCCACCTATCCTTGGCTACGCCCGTACAAGTGGCAAGGGCAAAATATTGACCAGTGGCCAAACCTGCAGCGCTGGTTCAGCGCTGTAAGAGCCCGTCCTGCCGTTCAGCGTGGCCTCGCGGTTCTAGCAGACAAAGTCGATAGAAGTGGTGCAAAGCCTGACGGCCAGCGGTGGAACAATTTGTTCGGCGATACGCAGTTTAAACAGGGTGCGCCGGTGTCTGGTTCAGGAGATGAGTCATGAATAATATGAATTCAATGCTTCAAGGATATCGAGTCCTTGATATGACACAAATTGTCGCCGGCCCCACGTGCAGTCGTATTATGGCCGAGCTTGGGGCTGATGTTGTCAAACTGGAGCTGGCGCCTTTTGGAGACCGCACCAGGGTGGGGGGCCTGAAACCGCGAGACCCAGTCCATAAAGGATCGTCGCAAAGCACATATTTTTTTCAGCATAATCATTCGAAGAAAAGTCTGGCATTAGATTGGAAGCATCCAAAAGGGCAGGCGCTGTTGCGAGCCCTGATTCCACATTTCGATGTGCTTGTTGAGAACTTCAGCCCCGGAGTCATGGCACGTGCCGGATTGGCATATGAGGATCTAAAGGCGCTTAACCCTCGCCTGGTAATGTGCTCCATTTCATTAGCCGGACAGACTGGCCCTTTGAGTCAAAAACCGGGTTACGACTATATTGCGCAGGCATATGCGGGAATCACGGATCTGATTGGCGATCCGCAAGGAGATCCAGCGCTTATCACCATGGCTATGGGAGACACGGCCACCGGCATCTCCGCGGCGATGGCTATCGGATATGCACTTTTACATCGCGAACGGACCGGTTGTGGGCAATATGTAGAGGCTACGTTACTGGATACCTATTTTCAAATGCACGAAGTAGCCATACCCAGAGTTTCGCTGCGCAAAAACTATACACCCAAACGTACGGGCTCCCAGCATCCGGATGGTGGGCCGACCGGCGTTTTCAAGTGTGCAGACGGAAGTTATATTGCTCTGGCTATACTGCCACATCAGTGGGAAGCCTTTGTCAAGGCGCTGAACGCATCCGAATTACTGACGGACGCCCGGTACGCCACTGCAGCGCTAAGACGTGATAACAACGAAAGCCTGAAAGACAGACTGGAAACATGGCTTGGCAGTTTCGACAGCCGTGATGAGGCTCTGGCAGAACTTGAAAAATATCGCATTCCCTGTGCACCTGTGCTGACGCTAAACGAAGCGATGGAACATCCTCACTTAAAACAACGAAGCACCATCCGCAACGTACAGGACGAAGGGTTGGGTGAATTTCAAATTCCTGGTCTGCCGGTCAAGTTTTCGGATTGGGAGCCAGAAGAGAAGCTGCGGGCAGACTTGCTGGGTCAACACAATGAGAGTGTGCTGCGTGACGTGCTTAATATGTCGGAAAACGATATTGCACACTTATACGAAGAAGGGGTGCTTATCAAGGATAAAAAAGCCGGAAATGTACTGTCCGAGCCGATAGGATTTTAAAACCAATCATGGAGGAGACAACCATGTTTATACGTACAGTTGCAGTTTCGCTTGTGTTGGCAACGCCAGTTGCTATGGCCAGCAGCTTTCCTGACCATGCAATTACGCTGATTGTTCCGTTTTCGGCAGGCGGTCCAACCGATGTCGTCGCAAGGCATCTGGCCAAAGCCATGGAAAAGGATCTGAAACAGACCATTGTTGTGGAAAATCGGCCCAGCGCAGGTGGTATCGTCGGTATGGAAAAACTGCTGCGTTCTGCCGCGGATGGTTATACCTTGCTTATACATAACATTGGCATGTCTACCGTCAAATCGATTAATCCTCAGCTTCAATTCGATCCGCAAAAGGATTTTTCCTATGTTGGCGAAGTTGCCGATGTGCCTATGACATTGGTCGGAAAGAGGGCATTGCCACCAAAAAATTTTGGCAGTCTTCGCAGTTATCTGCAGGAACAGGGAAAAGCCATCAATATCAGTAATGCGGGTATCGGCACGGCTTCGCATTTATGTGCGCTGATGCTGATGTCCAAACTCAAGCTGGACATGACTATGATTCCGTACAAGGGTGCAGCGCCAGCGTTGACGGACTTGCAGGGCGGGCAGGTAGATCTTTTGTGCGATCAAATCACTACAACGCTTTCACCTATTCAAGCAAAACGGGTTCAGAGCTATGGAACAACGAGCCGGAAAAGGCTGGACAGCCTGCCCGATCTGCCGACACTGAGCGAGCAGGGTTTAAAAAATTTTGAAATAGATGTCTGGCATGGCATTTATGCCCCCAAGGGAACACCGGAACCTGCAATCAATCGCTTAAGTGGGGCGCTTCAGGCTGCGCTGGCCGATAAGCAATTTATCGATAGCATGTCCAAATTGGGCGCCGTGCCTGTCAGCACTGACCGTGCTACACCGGCAAGTCTGCAGCAGCATCTGCGCAGCCAGATATCCCTATGGTCACCGTTAATTGAGCAATCTTCAGTTTATTTGAAATAGCAATATCATTATATGGAGTATATAAATGTCTAAACAAAAAATAGAGATGTATTGGGACGTAGGGAGCACCAATACTTACTTCGCATTAAAGCTGATTAAGCCGCTTCTAGAGCGCTACGATTGTGAACTTGTACTTCATCCGTTTAACCTCGGATACGTTTTCCGGAATAACAACTACGAACTGATGAAAGAACCAAAAGCCAAGTTGCGCAATCGAAAGCAGGATCTCATGCGCTGGGCCCGAAAATACGGTCTGCCGTTTCAAATTCCGCGGCAGTTTCCGATCAAATCGAGCCGCGTGTTACGGGGGTCTCTGGTGATGAGACGCTACGGAAAAGAACTGGATTTTGTCGAAAGAGTGATGGACCGATATTGGGAACAAGGCGACGCATCAATTGCCGAATATTCCGGCCTGAGGCCGATTGCGGCAGAATTGGGAGTTGACCCCGAGGTGTTTGAGCGCATGAGCGCGAGTGATGAGATTGCGGCAGAGCTCGCTCAAAGCACAGATAAAGGTATTGAACGCGAGGTTTTCGGGGTACCCATGATTATTGCCAATCAAGAAATGTTTTGGGGAAAAGACAGGATGGATTTTGTAGAGGATGAACTGCGTAAACCTCTCGAGGTTAACCCAAGCTAATGGCATCTTAAGCTACCAATTATGGTATGAACCATAGATTGTTGGCAATTAAGAAGGCAATATCATCGATTTGCCTCATTGAGTTCCGAGTGCTCAATGAGGTTTTTTGCACAAGATAATCTCTGCTCTCGGCATTTAAGACTTACTGCTATCAATTTCTTGATTCGAATACGCGAGCGATTCGACAAACGATCTAACTATTTTTCCGCTCTCTGAAGCTTTAGTTATTGCAACGACGGTGCCTGCCTCCTGTATATCCGACAGCGGCACAAAAGATACTTCTGCGTAGCGTTCTTCGCTAACTGACTTTCCGACCAGGCAATATCCGAGCCCGGAAGCTGCCATTCCCAAAGCGATATAGATGTCCTCTGCATAGTATGAGCTGCTCAGACTAACACCAGCATCGCGCAAAAGGGACGTAATATCTTCGGCGTAATGGCTCTGAGGGACTTTGGGATAAATGATACATGCGGTATCGCTCAGCTCTTGTGCCTTGATTCTCTGTCTTTTTGCAAGTGGATGAGCGCGGGGTAGTGCTGCTACGAATGGGTCCGACATTATGGACTGATAATTGAGTCCATCGACCTGATCATACGATCCTAGAAAACGAGACACTCCCACTTGAATTCTACCCGACAATAGCTCAGAAGGCTGACTTTCGGATTGCAGTGGTAGCAGTTCCAGCTGCACGTCGGGATATTTTTTTTGAAAGTGGCGAATGGCTTTTGGCAACAGCGAAAACATTGCAGACCTTGTGAACCCAATTGCAAGCCAGCCGCGCTGCCCAGCGGCGATGCCTTGGGCATCGTCTTTGAGTCTTGACGCAGCTGCGATTAACTCTTCAGCACGTGGATACAAATATTGACCTAGTGGCGTAAGTTGCATAGGGCGATGCGAGCGGTCAAAAAGTTCACCTCCCAGCTCGTCCTCAAGTTGGCTCAGTTGCATGCTAACGGCGGTAGGTGCGATGTAGAGTGCTGCCGCGGCTTGTACAGCACTTCCCATTTTCACAATTTCACAGAAATATCGTAATTGTTTTAAGTTCATAAAAATTGAATATATGGTCAAATTATTGAATATAAACAATTATATATTGAACTTATAATCAACAAAAATAACAATGATTTTTCTTACAAAAAGGTGGAGTTTATGAAATCGAAGCATATCATTGCCGTGTGCGCTACCGTGGCTTGTTTTCCGGTATCCGCGCAAAGCCTCTCAGGCACTTTGGACAAAATTTCAGAGACCCAGACAATCACAATTGGACACCGTGAGAGCGGAATTCCACTTTCTTACGTAGACGACAAACAGCAACCAGTAGGCTATGCCGTGGATCTATGCGTCAAAGTCGCAGAAGCAATTAGAGAGCATCTCAAACAGCCGGAAATTAAGGTCAGATTCGCAGAAGTGAATGGATCGACCCGTATCCCGTTAATTGCCAATGGAACTATCGATCTTGAATGCGGGACTACTACGAATAATATTGAACGCCAAAAGCAAGTGTCGTTTTCAGACACCGTATTCGTCGCAGCGGCCCGTTTTGCGTCGAAACGAGCTGATAATCTCAAAAATATAAGTGATCTAAAAAGTCGCGCCGTTACTGCGAATGCGGGGTCGAATAATCTTGAGCTAACTCACAAACTCAATGCTTCAAATAAGCTGGATATGCGGATACTTCCTTCAAAGGATTTTGCGGAGGGATTTCTCATGTTGGAGACCGGACGCGCCCAGGCCCTCGTACTCGATGACATTCTTTTAGCCGGAGTGGTGGCTAACTCGAAAAATCCAACGCAGTTTGTCATTTCCTCTGAAGGGCTGTCAGCTGAACCATACGCAATCATGATGCGTCGGGATGACCCGAAATTTAAGGCCTTGGTCAATGAGAAGCTCGCGGCGCTTTATTCATCTGGGGAAGCGCAAAAATTATACAAGAAATGGTTTCAATCGCCTATTGCTCCGCGAGGCATAAATCTAAACTTGCCTCCAAGTAAAGCTTTGCAACAAGTATGGAAAGAGCCAACTGACTCTGCAGACCCCGCTAAATACATTATCGAATAGGTCGAAAGTGATTTTCTGAGAGATTGGATAATATGAATTACGACTGGAGTTGGAGCGTCTTTGTTCAGCCTACGCTTGATGGTTCGATGAACTATCTTGAGCGTCTTGTTCAGGGAGTGGCGGTCACCGTTGCAACCGCAATATTGGCATGGGTGATTGCACTGGCGTTTGGCACCGTCATAGGTGTGATGCGAACGACTACTTCATCAAGCTTGAGCGCTTTCGCCAGAGCATACGTAGAATTGTTCCGCAACATTCCGCTACTTCTGCAACTTTTTCTATGGTATTTCGTGTTACCGGAGATGCTTCCGAAAACGCTGGGAGATTGGTTGAAGTCGCTTGCGTATGGTTCTTTTTATGTCGGATTTATTGGATTGGGATTCTACACTTCTGCACGTATTGCGGAGCAGGTGCGAGCCGGCATTCAGGCGCTGCCAACAGGACAGACAAGCGCAGCGCTGGCGTTAGGAATGACACGATCTCAAGCATATCGTTATATCTTAATCCCGAGAACTTATGTAACGATGCTTCCGAGCCTTACCTCTGAAGGTCTCGCGTTGATGAAAAATACGTCAGTCGCGCTGACCATCGGGCTGGCCGAACTGACCGCGCAAGCCAGAGCAATGCAGGAATACACTTTTCATGTGTTTGAGGCGTTCTCTGCTGCGACGCTAATGTATTTTGCACTTAACGTCGTTATCGTACAGTTTTCGAAGTTCATCGAACGTCGAACCGCTCATCGGTTGTAGTTCATACAACCGTATGTATTCGGAAATTTCAGGAATTAGAATTTATGAACGGTTTAGATTGGGACGTTGTCTGGCGATCGTTGGGGTATGTTCTGGTCGATGGGCTTGGATTTACCCTCACTTTAACGTTGGTAGCAACGGCGGGGGGCATCGTTTTGGGCATCCTGTTAGCATTAATGCGGCAATCCAGGTTAACGCTCATCAGAAAACCTGCTGAAATTTACATTGACGTAGCCCGCTCGCTCCCATTGATTTTGGTAATTTTCTGGATATATTTTCTCCTGCCATACATCGCGCAGTGGGTTACCGGGGCGTCACGACCCATTACCGTTGGCGCCAATGCGTCTGCGTTTGTGACATTCACGCTTTTCGAAGCAGCTTACTTTGCAGAAATCATACGCTCTGGCTTGCGAGGAATAAAACAAGGTCAAATCGATGCGGGTTATTCGCTCGGAATGCGCTATCCACAAGTAATGGGTTCTATAGTGGTTCCTCAGGCATTACGCAACATGCTACCAGTGCTCGCAACGCAGACAATCATCCTTTTTCAGGATTCCTCCTTGGTATATGTCCTGTCGCTGACTGATGTGCTCGGGGCCGCGACTAAAGTTGCTCAACGGGATGGACGGCTGGTCGAAATGTACCTTTTTGCGACTGCAGTCTATTTCGTCATTTCAATTACTGCTTCGCATTTAGTGCAGCGCCTTCAAACCCGTGTCGCGACGCCACGATAAAAGGAATTCTTGAACCATGATCAGTATTAGTAAACTCTCAAAGTTTTATGGGAGTACCCAAGTTTTGTCCGATTGTAACGTCACAGTTGCAAAAGGCGATGTAATTGTTGTCTGTGGGCCGTCAGGCTCCGGCAAATCGACCCTTATTAAGTGTGTAAATGGACTGGAACCTTTTCAAAGCGGAGTTATTGAAGTCAACGGTATCTCCGTTGGCGATCCTAAAGCAGATCTGCCTTTAGTACGTCGTAGTGTAGGGATGGTATTCCAGAACTTTGAGCTCTTTCCCCATATGTCTGTTGTTGACAATTTGTGTCTGGCACAACGCAAAGTTCTTAAGCGTTCAGTAAAGGAATCGAGTAAACAAGCGCACGAACTTTTGCGGCGGGTGGCTATACATGAACACGCTAACAAATACCCGGGCCAATTGTCAGGCGGGCAACAACAACGTGTTGCCATCGCGCGTGCCCTGGCGATGAATCCATCGGTAATGTTGTTCGACGAACCGACGTCCGCTCTGGACCCAGAAATGGTGGGAGAAGTGCTCGACGTTATGGTTTCGTTAGCACGCGAGGGCATGACTATGTTGGTCGTAACACACGAGATGGGATTTGCCAAACAGGTGGCAAACTGGGTGGTTTTCATGGATTCAGGGCAGGTCGTTGAAAAAACTCCCACTGAACAGTTCTTCCGCAAGCCTTCGAGCGAACGAGCGCGGGATTTTATTGCGTCTATATCGAGGCATTGAATCAATATAGATCTGTTAATTTTCTTTAAAAAAATATAGTTTCTGCCGCAATGACAGCAGAAGCGCTTCATGATTCAACTTTAACTGAGGTCAATATGACAAATAAATATGGGCACCATTACTCTGCGCACTGGCTCGCCGCTGATAAAAAAGAAATTGCAAAAGTGGCTGTAGAGAATCTGCAGGGTTGGGACTCTGCTGTTGCACAAATTAAGCAATGGCCAGGATATAAGCCTCAACCACTGTGGGCATTAGAAAGTCGTGCCGCAGATCTGGGCATTGAAAAGTTGTATTACAAGGACGAAAGTCAACGCTTTGGGCGGGAGCTTGGCAGTTTTAAGGCACTAGGTGCGCCATATGCGGTATATATGTTATTGGCGGATGCTGTTGAGGAAAAGACTGGAACCCGGCCTACTGCAGAGCAGTTGCGAAACCGTGTGTTTGCAACAATCACCGAACGTATCACCGTATGTGTAGCGACCGACGGCAATCAGGGGCGTGGCCTGGCCCATGCTGCTAAGACATTTGGTTGTCGTTGTGTCATCTATATCCATGGCCATGTCAGTCCCGGGCGTAAGGAGGCCATGGAGGCTCTGGGAGCAATTGTGATTCGCATTGATGGAGAATACGAGGCCTCTGTGAGCCGAGCCAAAGAGGACGGACATATCAATGGCTGGCATTTTGTTAGTAGCACATCGTGGGACAACTTTGTAGAGCCGCTACCTCGCCATGTTATGAACGCATATATGGTGATGGTCGAAGAGGCCTTGGAAATGATTCCGGAGCTTGAGAAAATAACCCACGTATTTATGCAAGGCGGAGTAGGCAGCATCGCGGCTGCGGTTTTCATGGGCTTCTATCAAAGAATAACGGGCAAGCCTCCACGCTTTGTTATGGTAGAGCCGATAGAAGCCGACTGCCTTTACCAAAGTGCGCTCAACGGTAAGCCTACGCCGTCTTCCGGTAATCTACACACTATTATGGCCGGTCTGGCGTGTCGGGAAGTCTCGCCTGCTGCCTGGGCAGTTCTGGACTGGCTCTGCAGCGACTATCTTGCCATACCGGACGATTGGGTAGTTCAAGCCATGAAGGTGTTAGCCGATGGTAAAGGAGATGTGCCAATTGTTAGTGGGGAGTCCGCTTCTGGTGGTATGGGTGTCCTGCTAAATACATTAGCTTATCCGGAGCTGAAGAAAAAATTGGGGCTCGATGTTCATAGTCAGGTATTGTTGTTCGGTTGCGAAGGAGCAACTGATGTGTCTATCTATCGTAGTATTGTAGGTACTTCACCAGAAGAGGTGTTCGAACGCCAGGCGGAATACACGCAATGCCTGCAAGCGGGTTAGTTTTTCAGACTCATGAAAGAGAATAGTCGTAAGGTTGGTCAATACTTTTCGCCATCTGTTGAACGACGGTGCGTGTTAAATCATCGGACGCAGCTCCTGCAGTGGCCGGTAGTATTACGGTAATGGGTTTTTCAGGCCATGGGCGCGCTTGTGAAAGAGCAGGAGGCAGTACTTTCACTATACACTTAGTCATTCCTGAAGCTCGTTTCTGTGCGTATTGACCAATCGACATAATTACCTCTGTGCGATGGTTAGCTACCGATATAAGACGATAGAATGACAAAGCTTATTAGTGAAGAGATTAAAGGTATTAGCGGTTTGATCATTGGCGGATTGACTATATGGCGGTATGGCCCTAGAAGTTAGGTACTCAAAGTTCCAAAGTTGTCCGTGTCTACAGCGATTTCTATCTACCTGCCCTTAATAAGTGATTTTTGCAACGCAGCAACTAGACTCGTTTTTACTTCGATTACATAAGGGCCGGTAGCGCATAGCCCGCGAGCTATTGCGTCTTTTATCTGCTGTTCATTCTCCACCAATTCCGCTTGTGCACCAAACGCACGGGTTAACGCAACAAAGTCGGGGTTGGTCAGAGAAGTGCCGATATTCCTGTCCGGGTAAAATTGATTTTGGTGAACTCGTATCGAGCCATAGCAGTTATTGTTTGAAATGATAAATAAAATTGGCAGTTGTCTATCTACAGCGGCGATAATTTCATTACCAGTCATTAAAAACCCGCCATCGCCAACCAGGCACACGATCTTGGTATTCGGAAATCTCATCTGAGCTACCGTTGCTGCTGGAATACCATATCCCATTGCTCCGGACTGGGATGCAATCAGACGTTGGTTTCCTCCAAATGAGAAATGCTTATAAACCGAGGAAGCAAACGTCCCCGTATCAAGGCAGATAACCAGATTTTTGGGAGATTGTGCCTCTAGCTCCCTGACTACAGTTGTAAATGGAATCCCATCCTGTCCTGATGAAACTGGCCACCGCGCGGCAACGTCCTGTATCCGACGCAGCTTGTTCGACCAGGACGCGCGTTCAATGTCATCCTCGTGGATCAGTTCATTGCACATTAATTGATTCATAAAATCAACCGGGTCAGCTGCCAGCCCAATGTCCGCGACAAAGGCATGATTCACAGATTGATGATCCGCGATGCAGTGAATTAAAGCTTGTTCAGGACGCGGCTCTGTGGGAAACGTGTAACCTTGAGTCGTTATATCGCCAAGTCTGGTTCCAAGTGCAATCAAAAGATCGGCGCAAGTGAACAGTTCAAGTTGTTCTATTGGAATAGCCAGATCAAGATGACCGGCGTATAAACGATGGTCGTTGGGAAATAGATCGTTTTGCCGGAATGACACGACGACTGGGATATTAAATTTTTCTGAAAACTCAATTAGTGCTGTTCTGCCACTTTCGCTTCGGCTGATGGCACCGCCAGCGATTATTAGCGGGCGTTTGGACTCTGATAGCATCTTATGAATACGCTGCAGCGTTGGCGCTGATGGCATAGTTGGTGCCATGGGCACCGAAATCCATGCAGGTTGGTCCACCATTTGTTGTTGTATGTCCTCTGGCACGACGAGCACCACGGGACCTGGCGTGCCAGATGTGGAAATACGGATCGCCTTGAAGGCCGCCTGCGCCAGTTCTTCCGGAGCTGTTACTTCGTATACCCATTTGGCAACGGATCCGAACATTTTCTGATAATCAATTTCTTGAAACGCACCTTTTCGCAAGTCACGCTTTGGAATTTGTCCAATTAACAGAATAAGTGGTGTTCCGTCTTGTTGTGCAGCGTGGATGCCAATAGCGGCATTCGTTGCTCCTGGTCCGCGACTGACCATTGCCAGTCCGGGGCGTCCGGTAATTTTTCCATCCACCTGGGCCATAAAGCTGGCGCCGCCTTCATGACGGCACACCAAGACGTCTAGCTGCTTGAAATCATTCAATGCATCAAGAACACCCAGATAGCTTTCACCGGGCACGATATATGCACGGTCTATGCCATTGTCTACAAACACTTTGAGCATCGCGTGTGCAGAAGTAACTTTATGGGCAGGAAATTTCAATGGATTCTCGCAACTCAGTAGTATTTAATTTAGTCTAGCAGTGACTGTTGCGAAACAGCAAGAGCATATCCGGCCTATCAGTTATACTATTTATGCACAACTATTTATGAGCAACGCATGGACGTCAAACGGTTTGAATTTCTCTGCCACATTGCCGATTACGGCAGTTTTTCGAAAGCGGCTTCTGTAATAGGCGTTACTCAGCCATCACTGGGTAGACAGATCCGCAAGCTGGAAGACGAGTGTGGAATGCGTCTTTTATACAGAAACGGACGGGGAGCGTCCTTAACGCCGGAAGGAGCGCAGTTGCTGCTACGCATTCGTCCTTTACTCAAGGAGATAGACTCGGCTATTAGTGATCTACAGGCGGTTCGTAATTCGGCGCGCGGAGCCGTCTCTATAGGCATGACGCCAGCAGTCAGCAGAATAATTGGATATCGACTCTTGCTCGCGGCAAGGGAGAAGTACCCAAAGATAAATTTAAATATTGTCACGGGTTATAGCGGTTATCTGTTGGAATGGCTTGCCAGCGGCCGGATTGATGTTGGCATTCTTGACAATGAGAGGCGTGCGGATCATCTCGTATTTGACCACATTGCACAACTTAGCCTGTCGTTAGTGTCAGCATCGGCACAGGCCAGGCTTGCCGTGCAGGCAGGCGAGGCGATAGATATCTCTGCGCTTAAAAATTTGCCTTTAGTGCTCCCATCGAGAATGCACGGGCTTCGCCGCACTATGGATATCGCTGCAGCAGATGCGGGTATATCGCTGAACGTAACGTATGAGATTGATGCGCACGATCTGGTTCGGGAAATTGTCTTGGCGGGAGCTGCTCATACCGTCATGTGTGCTTCGGCGATGCAATCAGAGATCGAGCGGGGAGAATTGGTGGCCACCTTGTTGACTCCGAAAGTTTCAACCCGGCTTTTGTGCGGGACACCTTCAAACCGCCCGGTAAGCGCAGCATCCCGACTGATAATCAGCTTGATAAAAGCAACGCTGGCAGAGACCGCAGGCCAACGAACTGGCGACATATCCATCGATTATGGTGGCAATTTATCTGCATAAATTGGACGCCGGAATGAACCAAATCAAGTCGGACAGATACTGCGTGATAAACGGATGCCTGCCAGATCATATTTGGGTTTGTCAAAATGAGTGTAATCTGTCCTGCCAGCCAAATTGCAAAGGAAAATGGGGTCGCTAAAGATCTAGCGCCTCTACACTCAAAAGCTTCGAATATGGGCTGGTCCTGTGATTGCCTAACATCAGTCTACAAC
>JBOIGK010000340.1:0-4136 GCA_050742695.1 Advenella sp.
GCATCAGAATCCTTACCCTTTCGTTCGGGTCGGAAGTCAGCTCAGCCGAAATCATAAAGTCGCTCAGTCCTGGAGCCACTTCCAATCTTCCTCCCGTAACAACCTGCAAATAAGCCCATCTTCTAAAGGCGGACTCTTGATTCACCCCATGTGCAGCAGCTGCTTTTAGCCATTTGTGCACGTCTGTCCTCAACATCTCGTCTGATATACCCCTAACGCGCTGGTCCGCTACTTTGTGCAGGTATTTCATGGTTCGTGTTGTAAGCCAGTTAAAACGCATACCTTCTATCGCGCATATAGTTTGATGCGTCCACCGCAATGGCCCGCCAGGTGGCTCAGGTAGATCATCTGGCCTTACCATACGCATGGCGCTTTTACTCCAGTCCGGTTCAGGCTTAAAAAAAATCTGTCGACACGAGCCAAACAACCGGGATAGTTGACTGGCATCCAGGGAAGGCAACACTTGCGCCATCACATTGGCATCCGCATGCCGAAATGTCACGAGTTCATAGCCGCCTGAATTTGCTGACTCGTTGCTCTCAGAAGAACTCTTTGGGACTTCTATCTGATTGAGTCTGCGCAAATGGTCATAAAGAGCGGCTTCCGTGAGCGATGCGTCTCCAACCCAAAACACCAGGCCAGATGTATCTGCGGCAAGCTGCAGTATGGCTTCGAATCGTGAGGTGATCTCAGTAATTCTTTGTTCGTTTGACACATTTCCTGTTTCAATGGAGAGATTGCCCGAATTCTCTTGCTGGTAAGGATCAATTAACCACGGTCCACCCATAACGACTGAATAATCACCACCATAGCGATAGAGCGACCGACGCGCCAATCCGGCATCCCGTAGTTTTGCTGCGATGTTCTGAAAAAAAGCACCATCCATGACGGCATACACCCGGGTATCTGGATCCGCTATTAGCGCAAAAAGGTAATCACGCAACCGTGGATACTCATCCGGCAAATAATCAACTACCGCCGAATCTTGCATATTGACTAACCTTTTGTCGCGGGCGAAGCTTGCTTGGCCTGTTTCATCTGACATTCGGTTCCGCCTGGCCCTTCATCGCCGATGAACACATCCGAGGAACCCGTTTGCGCGGCACCGCCGCAATCAATAGCATCTCCCACTCTTCCAGCAGGCCGGCCCTCGATGAATACACTCGCTGACCCTTCGCTTAAGGCACGCTCGTGTGAGCCAGCATGTCCCGCAGAGCAGGCATGAGACTCGTAACTATCGCCCAAACGAAATATTGGTTTGCCAGTGATAAAAATTGTCGGGCTACCCCCGCTTGCATTGGTTGCAGGAAAATGACAACCGTGACCGGAACCGACATCTCCTTGACGTGTTGCTGCTGGCATTTTTATATTCCTCCGAGTCAGCTATGGTGTTTATTGGGGATTAGGCGCAGTTTTAGAATCAAAACCGCGCAGTAATTTCTGACCTAATCCGTCGTCAATGCTTTGATCTTTGATCTTGGCGGCAACAACCGCACGCCCGGTTTCTCCCGTCATGACAAGGGCTTGTATCGCTACCTTACTCAAGTTGTCATTGTCCGATCTGTTCAGGAGTGTCAGATAAGCCTGCGGCAGGCGAACATCATCCTTCAAGCGGCTGTTCGTACTCATCATCAGATCGCGGACAATTTCAGAATCGCTGGCCGCTTCAATAAGCTCGAACACTTTGCGCTTTCCCGGCTCTCCTGTCGCAATTAACGCATCGATGATTGTCATCCGCTCTTCCATTCGATTTGCCCGACCAAAAGCCTCTGCGAGCGCCTGGGCAACTTGCACGCTGCCATCCGTATATTTTTTCACAGCCCCGGCGGCCACATTCAGATCCATCTCCTTCTTCGCAGAAGCGAGATCAAGCAGTGCGGCCTGCAGCAGTCCCTCGGTTTTACCAGCGCGCCCAAGCGTGCGAGCCGCATTTTTTCGACCAGAGGCAATGTCAGATTTCAGCAAAGATTGCAGTTTGACGATCACGTTTTCCGGCAGTTCCGTATCGTAAAGAATCCATGCAAGGTCGCCGGCGAACCTGTCATTATCGGTGTTCAACAGCGCCTGTCGCACCAGCGGCAGCATGCCATCACCTTGTGAGCCAATGGCTACCGAGGTTGTCGCTCCCAGCCCTTCGTTTTCAGTTCGTTCCAGCAGGGCAAGCAATCCCGGGACAAGTTCGGCCGGGTGAGGGGCGATAGACACGGCCAGATTCGCCAGATTGGCTTCGAATGCCAGTTCCTGCGGCGCCAGCAACGCCTGGCCCGTATACTCAACCAGTTCAGCAGGCACGTTCACCGTTTCGCGCTTGAACTTCGCCTGACCCAGGATTGTTCCGAGTACATAGCTAATCTGTACCCGCTGCTCATCGTCTGCGGCGGCAATCAAGCGTTTTGTCAGCACAGGAACAGCATCGTTTCCAAGTGCAGTTATACTGCGTACCGCAGCGTAGAAATCATTCTGGTTTTCTGTTGACGCCATCGTGTCGAAAGCGGTTTGGATTTTTTCGTCAACTGTGGCTGCGAAGCAGATAGTATTGCCTGCCAATAAAATCACAAAAAGGCATTTGAGTAGCACGGGAAGTTTGATCAACGCTTTGAATCCTCTGGAAATGGCCATAGTTTTTGTCATGCAGAGTTATCCGTCTAATCGTTTTTGGCGACGCTTCACTGGCCGTGGTGAGCGGAGAGCGATCCTGATCAAACGCCATATCCTTTAACCTCACGGTTTTTGGCATTGCTTTATCTCCGTCAGACACCTGAACGCCTCCACCAAAAGTGAGGCTTACACTGAAACAATCATACCCGCCCAACAATGTTCACGGCCGGGTGGGCCAGGAAATCGGCCAGCTCTCGCGGAAGCGAACTCAATTGCGCGGGCGTCATGTTGCACTCAATCTCATTTGGGTGTGCAGCCAAAGAGACATACATTTTCAGTCTGTCGGCGTAGTAATGAGACACATAAGCAGACAATTTTCTCTCGACGAACAAAAACTCTTGATTCATATTGCGCGCTGCCAAAAAGAAGATCTCGTCGAAAGGCATCGAGCGTTCCAGCTCTTTCCAAGCCGCCCAAACCTGGGCAGGGGTCGCGTTCATGCACCATGAGACCATGGCGGCACCGATCTGAGTATTTCCTGCCGCTGTGCAGAGCTTTATCCAGGCCTGCGCCTCGAGGCTTTGAAATTGACTCCTGATTTTATCTTGTGCTTCCCCTATCAGCTCGGCAATGGTTACTTCTCGATTCGTACGGCCACTCTTGATGAATCGCACACAAAGATTGGCGTTTGAATGGACGATACGCCACAAATCGGGCATGCTTTGACCACCCTCAGAAAGGATGGCGCCTGCTAAAGCGGGAGCGTTAGGGTGAGAATCACGGTTGGAAGTCATCGTTTAATCAAAAGGCTGAGGAATCATTCTCGATGGACTGAAATGCGTGTCCAAAGGAGAGCAACCCGCCGGCGGCAGCGATTGCAAGTACGGGTGAAGGTTAGGAATTTGCAGATAGGGTTGATCGTAGCCGGGCGAGGAGTTTTCAACGATACAACGCGCCTGCGCCGCTCTGCCCAGCTCCCAGTAAAGATTATGACTGGACTCGAGACTCCATACCCCAACAGCGAGACTGACTCCTGCGGAAACCAGGCCAGTACCGGCATTAGCAACATGAACCGGGCCGAAGATGAATTCGCTGTTCAGCGCTCCCCTTACACTGTCATAGCCTTCAATCCTGTATATGCTCGCTGCGCCAACTACCTCCACCTCGGCACCAGCAATCCCCCCGGGCATTCCGGCCAGGTCTTCCAATGAGAACGGAACAACAGATCGCATGTACTGCGGGATGGCCTTCTTCATTCTTTCGTAAAGCGCCATGCCGGAAGTCACATTACTCTGTTCGCTCTCCATTTTGGCGGCATCGTATGACTTTTTGCCATTACCAACCAGATCATTTGCTTTATCGAGCGCAAGCGCCTCCCTGGCACCACCTCCCACTGCTTTGAAAAGCTTGCCAATGGGCAGACTGGCCGATAGCCCGCAATTCAAAATATTCGCAATTCCAATGCTCATGCTATCGAGCCCGAGGAAAATGAAGCTGTGGTATCCACAACCTATCGCAAAACTGCCTTCATATGAAAC
>JBOIGK010000341.1:0-5297 GCA_050742695.1 Advenella sp.
GCCATGCTCTCCTGTCACGCGCGGCTCGAAATGACGCGTTTCATCACCGGTGACCGGCTGTTCGACCTTGATCACCTGCGCGCCCATTTCAGCCAGAATCATAGAGGCAAACGGACACGCCAGTACCCGTGACAGATCGAGTATTTTCAGTCCTTCCAATGGTCGCATGCTGTTTCCCTTCATGGTTTGCCAAACCCGCGCATCATGACGTTGGCATCACGGCCCACAGCCAGCGCCTCTTCAAGGGCCAGGTCTGCAGCGCGATAAAATGTGCGCTTGGTCGTTGCCATCGCCACCGGGCTCCAACCCGCCAGTTTCTCTGCATAGATCCGGGCCTCGCCCAGCACGTCCGTCGCCGGGCACACCCGATTGACCAGATCAAGTTCAAAGGCACGCTGACCGCTCACCGGTTCGGCCATCGCCACCAGTTCGAAAGCTTTTTTCTGACCCAGCTGGCGCACCAGATTGGCCAGCACCACTGCGGCAACAATACCGTGCTTCAGTTCAGGGTAGCCAAAACGGGCATCTTCAGCCATCACCACCAGATCACAGGCAAGCGCCAGCCCGGCGCCGCCGCCCAGCGCATTGCCATGCACTGCAGCAATAATCGGTTTGGCAATTTTTGAAAATGACAAATGCAATGCCGTTGTCAAATCGGCACGGTCCAGCACCTGATCAGATGCGGCCGGCGTCAGACTGCTGAACTCTGTTGTGTCGGCTCCCGCACAGAAAGACTTGCCGTTGCCATGCACGATAATCGCCCTGACCTGGGGGTCACGCTCTGCCTCTTTGAGGGCATCGAGCAACGCCTGGGTCAGCGCCGTATTCAGGGCATTGTGTTTTTCAGGCCGGTTCAGACTGATGGTCAGAACATTGTTTTCAATTTCAGTCAGCAAGACAGACATGCGATTTCCTTCCGTTCGTAAAAGTCATATTCCACTTCATATTGCATTTCATATTTCACTCAGCGCGCGCCGAGCATCATTCAGTTGCCCGACCAGTTGCAGCATGAGCTGGTGTACCGGCACAATGCTGTCCACCAGCCCGGCCGATTGGCCAAGTTCCACTTTGCCCCATGCCACATCGCCGTCCAGCGCCGCCTGCCTGAGCGTGCTTTTTCGAAATTGAGCTTCGTACTCCTGTTTGTCGCAAGCCGACAAATCGATTTGCTGCATATGCGCAGCGAAATCATTGCGAATCATCCTAACCGGCAGCCCCTTGCGGCCGACCAGATCGGTGCCATCCACGCCCGTTGTCAGCGCCACGGCCTTGTAAGCATCATGGACACTGGCTTCCTCTGTCATCAGAAAACGGGTCCCCAGTTGCACAGCATCCGCACCCAATGCAAGCATGGCGGCAATGCCATAACCGTCGGCGACACCGCCGCCACCCACAATCGGCAGCGTAAAATCCCGGGCGGCCTTGCGTACAATAACCAGCGAGCTCACTTCATTAGCCGGCGGATGCCCGCCAGCTTCGGCGCCTACCACGGCCAGGGCGTCAACACCCGCGGCAGCGGCCTTGCCTGCATGCTCCAGCGTAGACACGACGTGAACCCACTTTGTCCCGATCTCCCGAAAACGGGCAAGGTGGGCTTTGGGTCCGCCCTGCGAAGCAAAAATGACGGGAACCCGAAATTCATAGGCCATGTCCAGAAAAGCCTGAGCCCCCGGCCGGTACAGCGGAATATTGACCGCAAAGGGTTTATCGGTGCCGGCGCGTACCGCTTGCAGCACCTTGCGAAAATCCTGCTCATACATCGGTCCGGCGGCAATCATGCCCAGCCCGCCCGCATTGGAGACCGCGATCGGCAACGCCGCGCTGGACGATGCCCAGCTCATGCCAGCCTGGATAATCGGATATTCGATATTCAACATTTGGGTAATACGGGTTTTCATGCAGTGTCGACCTGAGAACAATGAGTAGAAGAATATGTGTTGCCTGATATTTGCCGCCAGACCTGACAGCAACCTGGGCAAGAATGGATGACAAACTAGTTGATTTTTTCAACCATTACGCAGATCGTAAACTATATAGTTTCTTTATTCAACTATTTTTGTTGATTTTTTTTATCATATCCCGCATGATTCAGTACATTGGAAACACAAAGACGATGATCATCATGAAGCAACCTGAAAACATCAAAGAACTGTTTTCGTATCGCCTGAACCGGTTGGCATTTTTAAGCAGCACGCTGGCCGAATCCATCAACCAGGATCTGTTTGGCCTGGACAAGCAGAGCTGGCGCTTTATCGGCCTGCTGGCCGCGTTTGCACCCATGTCATTGAAAACCCTGGCAAAGGAAGCAAACATTGACAAAAGCCGCGCCAGCAAAGCGGTGGCCAGTTTGTCAGAGCGGGGGCTGATCCAGCGTAAAAACAGCGACAGCGATGGCCGCAGCATCCAGCTGTCGCTCTCGGAAGAAGGGGAAAAGCTCTATGCCAGCGCGTTTCCCATCGCCCTGCGCAGGAACAATGAAATTCTGGATGTACTGACGCCGCAGGAAAAGGAACAGTTTGACGTGATCGTGGACAAACTGATTTTTCGCACAAAAATTCTGATGGATCTGCATCCAGGCCGCAAAAAAGGCACCTCGGTGGCGCCAGACCGTAAGCCGTAAGCACCACAAACGGTTGACAGCAAGCCGCCGCGCTGTTGTGCTGTAGATCTGACAATGCCTTCCTTCTCTTGCCCGCACACGCGTCGGGCCGGCCCTTTGTCGGGCACAGAGCAAAACGCCACCATCGACATCGCTGCAATTTCCCCAAATGTGATATAGTTTCATTTATCAACTATATAAAGTGTTTATTTATAACTATATCCACACAGGAGGAATGACAATCGTGAAACCGTCAGCACTATTTGCCTGCAGGGTCGGGCCCGGTCAATTCCCATGAATAAAAAGCCCCCACACCCGCTACCGCTAGAGGGCATACGCATTCTGGACCTGACCTCAGCCGTTGTCGGACCCTATGCCACGCAGACGCTGGCAGACTACGGTGCAGATGTCATCAAGCTGGAGCAGCAATCGGGCGACATCATACGCTGGATCTCCGGCCATTCCCCCACCCCCGGCATGTCGGGCAAGTTCATGCACATGAACCGTAACAAACGTAGCATCTGCTTGAACTTGAAAACAGAACGGGGCAAGTCTGCGTTCATGAAACTTGTCGCCCAGTCGCATATCGTCATCCATAATATGCGAACAGACGCCATGGCCCGGCTGGGCATTTCCTTCAGTTTGCTCAGTAGCGTCAATCCCAATCTGATTTATTGCAACATTGTCGGCTTCGGCAGCCAAGGGCGCTATGCCAACCGCCCTGCCTATGATTCCATTTTGCAGGGTGCGACGGCGCTGGCGTCCCTGTTTGCACACAATGGTAACGAGCCACGCTACGTGCCTTATGTTGTGGTGGACCGAACAGCGGCCCTCATGGTGGCCAATGCCATCATGGTCGCGCTCTATGCACAAACCCGCGATCCCGGTCCACGGGAGATCGAAGTCCCGATGTTTGAAAGTTATGCCACGCTGGTGCTCAGTGAGCATCTGTACGGTGAATCTTTTGATCCCCCGATCTCACCCAGCGGCGACAAGCGTTTGCTTGACGAAAACGCCCGCCCGGTCAAAACCAGCGACGGCTATATCTGTGTCACGACCAATACCGATGCCCAGGTACTGGCCCTGTTCGATGCAATGGGTACGCCGCAACTTAAGTGCGACCCGCGCTTTAACCGGGCTCTAAACAGAATTGATCACATTGCCGAGTTTTTTTCGTTGCGTGCCCAGGAAATGGCCAAATGCAGTACGCAATATTGGCTGGAGCGCCTCACGCAGTACGACATTCCCTGCATGCCCTGCCATACCATTGCTTCCCTGCTGTCGGATCCGCATATTGCAGATGTGGGCCTGGTCCAAAAGCGGCAGCATCCCACGCAAGGAACGATACGGCATCTTAATGTGCCGGTCAGCATGACTGGTTTTTCGCCAACGCTGCGTCATCATGCCCCGCATATAGGCGAGCACACAAGACAGATTTTGTCCGAGGCCGGCTTTAGCCAAGACGACATCTCGAACATGCTGCAGGCTGGCCAGGCTTACCAAAGCGATCCGCAAGACAGTGCCGCCGGCAGCTGAACGGGCTACAAAAAATCGCTTTGCCCGACGCCATCATTGAGCAGCGCCCGGACATACCGGCAATTACTCAGGCTTGGCGCCTGACATTTTCACCAGTTCAGCGTAACGCGTTATTTCAGATTGAATGAACGTGCCAAACTCAGCTGAGGTGTTATCCCCTTCTACAACCTGTGCGCCCATGCCTTCGAGCTGGGCGCGGATTTGCGGATCTTTCAGTGCGTTATTGACCGCTTTATTCAAGGTATCGACGACATCTGCCGGGGTGCCCTTTGGAGCAACAATGCCATACCAGGCAGAGGCCACCATATCCTTGATACCCGCTTCTACAAACGTGGGCACATCAGGCAGAAACGGGATGCGTTTTGTCGATGCCACGGCCAGCGCATTCAGGTTCCCACCCTTGACCTGCGCCATAGAGCCAGTATCAATCATGAAATCAAGCTGCTTGCCCAGCAGATCGCTCACCGCAGGACCACTGCCCTTGTACGGAATATGCGTAAAGCTGGCGCCCGTAGTGTGTTGCAGCAGCGACGTGGCAAGGTGCTGGGATGAACCCACGCCGGCAGATCCGTAATTGAGCTGCCCCGGGTTTTCTTTGGCAAATGCGAGCAGATCGCCCACTGAAGTAAAACGCGAGCCCTTGGGTACTTCAAGCACATTGGGAATGTTGGCCACAAATGCAACCGGGGCAAAGTCCTTTTGCGCATCAAAACCCAGTCGCTTGTATAAGTGCGGGTTGGCCGCATTGGTCGAACTGGTGGCCACCAACAGCGAATAGCCGTCCGCTTTCTCACGCACAAAGGCGCTTGTACCGATATTACCGCCGGCGCCGGCCTTGTTTTCCACAACTACGGTCTGCTTTAACTGAGCCGTCAGCCCCTTGGCCAGGATACGACCCAGCACATCGGTTGCACCACCTGGCGACCAGGGCACTACCAGTTTGATCGCGTGTTCCGGAAAGGCCTGGGCATGGACCGTTGCCGGCGTAGCGACAGACAGTAGCGCGCCGGCCAGGGCAGGTGCACACAGCTGCCTGAGTTTGTTGCTCGTTTTCATAAATCATCTCCTTAGTTAGAGTGGCAGTCAGCCACGATTCCCTGTCAGCTTGCACGGCCTATTGCGGCCAGACGCTGACTAATAACCGTTATGGATGCCAATGCAT
>JBOIGK010000342.1:0-6659 GCA_050742695.1 Advenella sp.
TGTCGGGTTCAACCACGACGCGTCGCGCACCAACCTGGTTAAACAGGTAATGCATGACATGCCGCATGACATCCAACGTATAGCCATGCCTTTTTTCGGTTGCTGGCGCCACAAAAAAATGCATGCCTATGTCGCCAGGTTCCACCTGGTACTGGCGGGCAATATCATGATGCTGCGGGTCATAACATTCGAGCAGAAAGCAAATCTGTCCGTGCTGCGTACCAACCCAGGCCCACTCATGCGCACTGGCCTGCTGCGCCTTGTAGAACGCCAGTACTTCCTGCCGGGTCATGTCAGCCATGTCCCAATAGCCGGCGTATTCCAGGTCAAACCACGGATGAAATACGGGTACATCTTGCTCGGGAACCAGCTCCCGAATCTCAAACGCGCCGGGATTCCAGTTCAATCTCGTTACTCCTGTCGGTATCGGCGTCCTGCTGGACACCAGTTGTCTTGATATGGTCCAGATCCAGCGTCAGTTTATTGGCCAGCCACGTCAGCGCTATGCCGACTGCGGCGATCAGGAACACGGCCTGATGGCTGATCAGGCTGACGATATATCCTGCACACCAGGATGAAATGAGCACGCCCAGGTTCTGGAAAAAATTGGTGATGCTAAAGTGATGCGCATAATCTTCCTTGCGGCTGATGCTAAACAGGCTGACCTCCAGTTTGACCGCAATCTGAAACAGCCCCCAGCCGTACATGCAACGTCCAATCACAATTGCAATGTCGGAAGGGATCGACTGCAGATACAGTCCGACCAGCGACAAGAGCAGATTCCAGGACAGGTTTTCATTGCGCTGCGTCGCCGTCGTGCTCAGCCGATGCTTGACAATCAGAGCAACCACCGCCGCCAGCCCTGGAATGGCAAAAATCAATCCTGCCAGCGTCTGGTCCTTGTGTGCCGTTGCGTAAATCCAGTATTCAGAAAAGAATGGTCGTATCAGATAGGCGCTGAAATCGAACACAAACATAATCAGGCTCAGGGTCAGGATACCCTTGGTCAGATGCGAGAATCCGCGGCGTGTTGCTACCGGCGCGGGCGCTGTCGCATCATCAGCGACGATGGCGGCCGTATCCTTGATATCCTGTGCACTGATTGGCTGCTGGTTGTTAACCTTGATGATTTTCCCTGAGCGGTTCAGCCACAGCGTCATTGCCATTTGTCCGAAATCACCGGCAGCCATCAGAACCAGCGCAGCACTCGCGCCCAAGTGCTGCACTATGTAGCCACCCGAGGCGGCGGCCAGAATACCCGATATGTGCACAACGACCGAGAGCAGCGCGATGGTTCGGCTATGCTCGTCGCTATTGACGATGCGCATCAGGTACGGAAACATCAGCAGATAACTGCTTTTGAACATGAACATGAGCATGGTCAAAACCCAGTACTGCGTCAGGGTTTCAGCCCAGATGGCCGACAGGCACAGCAGGCCCGCTATGCACTGGGTAAAACCGATAAGCGACATGGGCTCAAACCGTTTGGCTACCCGCACCCAGATCGGCAACGTACACATGACAGCAATCGAAATGGCAGCCACATACATCCCAGTGTGCACCTGATCGGTGTTGCCATAACGCATGTCGAAAAACTGCGGGTAAAAGCCGATAAGCACGGTGTCGCTCATCATGCCCAATGCGGACATAATAATGATGGCAAGGCGTATGGTCATTGGTCGCTCAACTGTGCAAACTGGTTGTTCTCTTGCGGCGTGAACGCCTGGAATGTCGTACCGGTATCAATCGCATACACTTCCCGCTTCATGATCGCATTGATAATGCGGGCATTGCGAAAGCAATTTAATCCCAGGTCCGGATTGGTCAGGCCGTGACTGTCAAAGCCCGCATTCTGAATGTAGACTTCATCACCATTGACGTCCGCGGCATAGTCTTGGGCCAGGTGGTAGCGCCCCTGCCCGGTCAAATTGAGCCGGCCGGCAATCCCCTGCATAAAGTCGGGAATACGGTAACAATAGCCGGTGGCAAACACGATTTCGTCTGTCATGAAACGGTACCGCTTGCCGGTCTGACAATGATCGAACACCAGTTCCGTGTCGCTGCCGCGACGGCTGCACTGGGTGAGAGCCATATTGGTGTACAGGTGTGTCCGGCGAGCACTGTCAGGCGATTTTTCATCCAGTTCGTCATAAATTTTTTCGATCAGGCTGGTATTGATGCCATTGAAAATGCTGACCTGATCCTGCAGTGTCTTTTGTTTTTGCTGTTCATCCAGCTTGTAAAAATGCTCGGCATAGTCGGGCGTAATCAGTTCAAGCGTAAGTTTGCCGGTTTCCATCTGAAAGAAACGGGAAGAACGCGTGATCCAGTACAGCTCGTAATCGTGCTGTTCCATATCGTGGAGCAGATCATAATAAATTTCCGCGCCGCTCTGGCCGCTGCCGATCACCGTAATTCTGCGCGCATTCTGCAAGCTGGCTTTTTGCCGCAGATACTGGCCGGTGTGCGCCGACAAATAATCTTCACCAACGCAGGCGGGCAGACTGGGCACGCTACCAATACCGACCACCAGCCTGCGTGCGCGATATTGCAACTGGTATTGATTGCGCAAATCGGTTACTGTGGCCACGTAACATTGATCAGCCTCGTCATACGCCAGCGCGGTCACTTGCCGTTCGTAATGGACACTGTCCAACTGAGAGGCGGCCCATTGGCAATAACGGTTGTACTCCTGCCGTGTCAGATAAAAATTCTCCCGGAAATAATAACGGTAGATTTTCCCCTGCTGCTTGCAGTAGTTCAGATAAGTGAAGGGGCTGGTCGGATCCGCCAGCGTAACCAAGTCTGCCATGAAGTTGTTCTGCAACGTCGTGCCTGGAATCATCATGCCATCGTGCCAGCTGAACGCGCTCTTGCGCTCCAGAAACACGGCGGTCAGATTTGCCACTGGCGCCATCAGGCACGCCAGGCCCAGGTTGAACGGCCCCAGGCCTATCCCAAGTACATCGTAAATTGTGTCTGCCGCTTGGCTGCCCTTCATTATCTGCTACCTTGACTCTTCAGTACTTTAATTGAACATTCATGCCGACCGAACGTGAAGGGGCGTAAAAGCCCTGCGCCCATTGCGTCGAGGTCAGGTATTTCTTGTCAAACACGTTCTTGACGTTCACACCCACCGTGACATTCTTATTGACCTCATAGCTGGCCATCAGGTCAGTCACGGCATACGGTTTTTGTTTCAGATAAATATCGTCTCCGGCCGGTGTCTGACCCTGCAAACGACGCGTCTCCGATTGCCAGCGCACAGCGCCACCTACCTTCAGGCCCTGCACCGCAGGCACGGCATAAGAGGCTGCCACTGTGAAGGAATTTTTGGGGACGAATTCGCGTACGGCCTTACCGTCTTCATCCTTGATCGAGAAAAAATGGGTATAGCCGGCGCTGACCTGCAGGCCAGGCATCACTTCACCCTGCAATGACAATTCAAAGCCAGTGGAGCGTGAGTTTACGGCCTTGTATCGGCTCAGGCCATCCAGAAAAGTGTCGTATTCTGCTGTATTGTCTTGTTCTGCACGGAACAGGGCGATACCGCCGTTGATCTTTCCGTCAACAGACTCACCCTTGAGGCCGATCTCATAGTTTTTGCCCTCAATGGCCGGCAGAATCTGGCCGTTGATATCCACCTGGGACTGCGGATTGAAGATACCGGTATAACTGGCATAAACCGAGTAATTGTCATTCAGATCGTAGATCAGGCCCAGATAGGGAGACAGTTTATTGCGCTTGTATTCACGAGGCTCACCATAGTGCTCGCCGGTGCTGGTTGCTCGGGTGTAGTTAAGACCGGCAATGACCTTGAAATCATCATGCAGATTCAAGCGTGTTGCTGCAAACGCCGTGGTTTTACGAACCGTAAAATCCGAAAAGGTTTCAGTACCATTAGCAAAATCGGGACGTGGAAATTGCCGATCCCAGGTAAACAGTGAGGGCAAAGCGACACCCACTCCCGCGTCCACAGAAGTCATATAGTTTTTACTGCGATTGGCGTTGATCCCGAACATCACATCGTGTTCGCGCCCGCCAAGCGTATATTTTCCGGTCGTGCTGATGTCGCCAATCCACTGCTTCTCGTACCGATCATACTTGGTCGGATAAGTGGTCAGGCCAAGGCCCGTTTCCCGATCAGGAACCCCAGTGGCCAGGAATTGTTCCGCATCCTGAGTGATCTTGCGATAGGTCAATGTGCCTTTGGTCTTCCAGCCGCCGCCCCAATCATGATTCAATTCGGCAAAGCTGGTTTGATCCGTGGTGTTCCAGTAGGCCCAGTCCGGTGCGTAGCTATCCGATACATCGTAATCAATCGCACTGCCGTCGCTGTAGTAGAGCGACAGTGCGCCCCACATGGGCGACTTTGCCTTGTTCTTTTGATAGGTATGCCCCAGTGTCAGCGTCGTGCGGTCACCCAGATCTGCATCCACAATCACACCCAGCATACGTTTTTCCAGGCCGTAGCGATCCAGATGAGAATTGCCTTTCTGATAGGCGCCAATGAGCCTGCCGCGTACCGACCCGCTACTGTTCAGGGGCGAGGAGATGTCGACATCGAGCCGACGCGTGGCAAAGGAACTGTACGATAAACCCGCGTTGGCGGAAAATTCACGCTTGGGGCGCTTGCGTATGAAGTTGACGGTTCCTGAAGGATTACCGGTATTGGACAACAGGCCATTGGCCCCCTTGAGCACTTCAACTCGATCATAAAAGGCCATGTCGAGGTCGCCGATTTGCTCTTCAGTGGAAAACGGCATACCCACGCCATCGACCTGAAAATTGGTAACGTCATAACCACGGATGATGTAGTAATTGCGATCCGTCTCCACCTGCTGCACAAACACGCCCGGAACAGCAGAAAGCAAAGACGTCGCGTTATTCAGCCGGAAATCATCCATTTGCGTACGTGTTACCACATTGATGGTTTGCGGCGTCTCGCGTGGCGATAACGGCAGGCGTGTAGCACTTGTTGCGACCGGAACACTATACAGTCCCGTACCTTCGCTGGTCGCATCGTTCACACTGACCGCATTGATAGGTTGTAGTGTCGCCACCGACGAGGAGGTCCCTGCTGTCGCCGTTGCGGTCTGCGCAATCGCTGGCGTCGCCAGAGCGCCCAGAATAGAAACCAAAAGAATATTGGGGGTAAACTTGCCGCCACCCAGACCAAAATACATCGATGAAACTGCCATATAAAGCCCTCGTTATCTTTGGATGATAAAACCAAATGATAACTATTTCTATTTATATTTGCAATTAAATGTTAATGGCAGACTTCCAGGCTCAATAATTTATGACAATTGAAATATTGTGAATGACCGTGCGCCGGGGCTGACGACCGTAATAAAAGCGATCTCCTGTCCCGGGCATGTTTTGTTGCTATTGACACATTCTTTTTCGATCATTTGTGTATGACGATCCGGCGCCGGCTATTGCTACGCAAGTTTTGGTCCGGCTTGCAATAAACGCAATCCGTTGGCCACCACTAGCAGACTGGCCCCGACATCGGCAAAAACTGCGAGCCACATGGATCCTAACCCCAACAGGACAAGCACCAGGAATACCGCCTTAATACCAAGTGCCAAGCTGATGTTCTGTATCAGCACGCGCCGCGTTTTGCGCGACAGCCTGAGGAATGCGGGAATTTTAAGCAGATTGTCGTCCATCAACGCCACATCTGCAGTTTCGATGGCCGTATCGGAACCCATGGCACCCATCGCGAAGCCAATATCAGCTTGCGCCAACGCCGGGGCATCATTCATGCCGTCTCCGACCATGCCAACCACAGCATGACCATCTTTTTGCAGTTTTTGTACCACTTGCTGTTTTTCCTGTGGCAACAACTGCGCCTGCGCTTGCGTCACACCACTGGTTTTGGCGATGGCCTCGACAACAGATTGATGATCGCCCGACAGTATCACCGTCTTGACCCCCAACTGGTGCAATTGCTCGATCGCCATGACGCTGCTAGCCTTGATTTTGTCAGCGGCGGTAAACAACATGCTAGCGGCGCGCGTGTTCATCAGCAGCACAACGCTTTGACCACTGTTTTGCGCAGCCGTCACGCTATCCCGTACCGCAGCGGTCATGAGACCCAGTTCCTGCGCCCATACGGCACTGCCCAGGTACCAGCGCTCATCCTCAATAGTGCCTTGCACGCCTCGCCCTGCCACGGCAACGAACTCACCCACTGTCATGGCCGCCACGGCAGCCGCCTCGGGAGCCCGCGCGATGGCCCGGGAAACAGGATGATCGGAGCGCGCGGCAAGACTCACCGCAATGCGCTGCAACTCGTCTACGGATCGTTCCAAGTCTAGCAGCGTCATGCCTGTCTGCACTGGCTGGCCTTGGGTGATCGTACCGGTCTTGTCCAGCGCCAGCCAACGCATGCGGTGCCCCTGCTCCAGATACACGCCGCCCTTGATGAGGATCCCCATGCGGGCTGCTGCGGTCAAACCACTGACTACGGTTACCGGTGTCGAGATAACCAGAGCACACGGGCAGGCAATAATCAGCACGACCAGCGCCTGATAAATCCAGGCAAGCCAGGCCCCGCCAAAAAAGAGCGGAGGAATAACGGCAAGCAAAATGGCCAACACCACCACGGCCGGCGTGTAATAGCGCGAGAAAGTATCAACAAAACGTTGTGT
>JBOIGK010000343.1:0-2027 GCA_050742695.1 Advenella sp.
GAGCAGTTTCGGATTGATGCCCAGGCCAATATCACCAACGAAATTGGGGTGTGATGATGGGAACAGATGCTGGCGGCGGAACTGGACCGCTACAGGCAGTTGCTGCTTTTGGGCAAAGCGTACAAAATTATTGACAGCCTCCTGTGTCCAGCGTGAACCGCCAAGAATGGCCAACGGTTTTTTCGCACCCGCCAGCAAAGTGGCCATTTGCGCCATCTGTTCAGGAGCAGGCGCCGATTCTACCGGTTCTACGCGTGGTGCGTCCGCCACGGTAGCTAGCTGCACCAGCATGTCTTCCGGCAGGGCGACGACTACAGGCCCCGGGCGACCGGACATGGCCACGTGAAAGGCACGCGCGATAAGCTCGGGAATGCGCGCGGCATCATCGATTTCCGTGGTCCATTTGGTCTGCGTACCAAAAACGGCGCGGTAATCTACTTCCTGAAAGGCTTCACGCTCGCGCATGCCGGTTTCAATTTGCCCGACAAAAACGATAAGCGGCGTGGAATCCTGTTTGGCGATGTGAATACCCGCCAGAGCGTTGGAGATGCCCGGGCCGCGGGTCACCATGCAGATGCCGGGCCTGCCCGTAAGCTTGCCGTGGGCTTCTGCCATCATGGCCGCGCCACCCTCCTGGCGGCACACCGTGACATTGATGCTGGCGTCGTGCAACGCATCTAAAACTGCCAGGTAACTTTCACCTGGAACACAAAAGACATGATCAACGCCCTGACGGACGAGTTGATCGACGATAATTTCTCCACCGGGACGACTCTGGCTATTGTTTTGCATGAGTGTTCTATAATTTCAGTTGTGAAAGGAATGCTGTCCATGATTCCAGATCAGCGTGTCGCTTATGTCGCACGCACAATCACAGACAACATTATCATTGTAAAGTATAGGCGATATAGAATATGAATTTGACTCCGAAAGGTTTTTTCCCGCGCGCTTTTTCGCTCGTGGCTGGCATGGGACTGCTGGCTGCAGTAAATACCGCGTTTGCGCAGGAAGAAGCATATCCATCAAAACCGGTGACCGTACTGGTCGGCTTCGCAGCCGGGGGTACTACAGACGTGCTGGCCCGCATCGTAGCCAAGGGCCTGGGCGACGAACTGGGCGAGAGCTTCGTGGTCGAGAACAAACTGGGCGCGGGCAGCAATATCGCGACGGACCAATTGCTGCGCAGGAAAGCAGACGGCTATAGCCTCATGATGATGGCTGTAACTACCACAATCAACCAGACGCTGTACAAAAACGCCCGGTTCAATATTGAAAAGGATATCGAACCCATCGTTCTGGTTGCCAAAGTACCCAATATTCTGGTTGCCAGCAAAAATACGCCCTATAACAACCTGAAAGAGTTCGTTGACTATGCCAAGGCCAATCCTGGCAAGGTCAATTATGGTTCTTCTGGCGCCGGCACCTCTATTCACCTGGCTGGTGAACTGTTCAAACAGCAGGCTGGTATCGACATGCTGCACATTCCGTTCAGCGGCAGTGGCCCGTCCATGACGGCTCTGGTCGGAGGCCAGACTGACGTGGTTTTCGAGAATATGCCGGCCGCCGTACCGCAAATCAAGGCAGGCAAGATCAAGGCCTTTGCCGTGACGACAGACAAGCGCTCGGATGCATTTCCCGACGTGCCTACGCTCAAGGAGTCTGGTTATCCGCAGTTTAACGTGTCTTCATGGTTCGGCCTGGTGGCGCCCAAAGGTACACCCAAGCCTATCATCGATAAAATCAATGCAACTGTAGAGAAAATTCTGGCCAAGCCCGAAGTGATCAAGCAGCTCGACAGTTTGGGCGCGATAGCAGAAAAGAATACACCAGAAGAGTTTGCGAAATTCGTCTCTGACGAAACCAAGACCTGGGGTGAAGTGATCCGCAAGGGCAATATTTCAATTGAATAACTGAGCAGCAGGTAGTGCGCGAAGGCCAGGGCATTTCGTGGCAGCACATAACAGAAACGGCAGCAGGGGCATAGGCACCTGTTGCCGTTTTTCATTACGTTGCGCGCATCACAGCAC
>JBOIGK010000344.1:0-1789 GCA_050742695.1 Advenella sp.
CATTGGCTCATAGACGCCGTCTGAAATCAACAGATGATCTCCCGATTTCAGGCATGCAAACAGGGTGGTGGCAATCGCAGCCAGGCCTGTGGGAAAAAGCTTGCTGCGATACCCGCCCTCAATTGCCGTGATGGCATCTTCCAGCGCATAAACCGTTTCGTTACCGCGGGCACCGTATGACAGTACCCTATCGGTGTCGCGTTGTGCACGAGCGGCGCGCCATTGGCTCAGGCTGCTGAAAAGGTAGGTGCTGCCTTTGACAATAGGCGTATTGGCCCATCCCGATTCCGGTCGCCCCAGCGAGGCCAGTTGGGTTGCTCTGGAGACAACTGACATCAGCCCTGGCTCCGCTGGGTTTTGACGCCGACGTCCATGATTTTGCAGGTGTTATTTGTGGTGTCGAAGGCCATGCGCTCGGTCAGGGTTTCCAGCGCTCGCCCATACATGTGCAGGTGGCGGATATTATCGTCTTCTATACGCACGGCATGAATATCATTGGGCATCAGGGCGATGCCATGGCCGGGCTCTACAGCCTGCATGCCCGTTTGTACAACGGTTGCATGGCCCGGCACGCTACCATCGTCGGTGCGTTCATACAGATAATTGCTTTCCACGCCCTCGACTGCAGCAATACAGGCCCAGGTGGTGTGATTATGTGGAACAATTTTTTTTCCCGGCTTCATGACGTTCAGATAAAGCGCATAGCTGTTATCGGGCTCCGAATGAATAAGATAGCGCGCTTGCAGATCGTCGCCGGTGGGAGCCGGGTAGGTGTCCTGTCCCCACCACTCTTTACGAGCGGCAATTTCAATCAGGGCATCGCGTATTCTGGCGAGTTTTTCCCGGTCCAGTTGATCCTGGCCGATGTCTTTGGCGATGTCTATAAATTGCCGGACGGCAACCTGCTTGTCTTGCTTTGCGTTCATTTATTTCTCCTGTGATTTTTTCAGAGTATAGATAGTTCAACCTGTATTTACTAATTAGAATTTTTTGAAATCATATAAGCAATGCTAATATGTCCTCTATGAGCGGTATGCTTTCAAGGGCTTGTTTTTAAGGGTATTCCCTATGAATAATCTGGATCTTGGGTTACTGAGAACGCTGGTAACTGTCGAAAAAACTAATACATTCTCGGGTGCAGCGCAGGTGCTGTTCAAAACGCAGTCGGCCATCAGTCAGCAGATGCAAAAGCTGGAACAGCAAATGGGTTATCCCTTGTTCCAGAAAAAAGGCCGGCGGCTGGTGCTGACCATGCAGGGTAAGCAATTAGCTGAATACGGCAGGCGTTTGCTGGCGATCAATGACGAGGTGCTGCGTACCGTTGGCCAGCAGCAAATGGAAGGACAAATCCGCCTGGGGGCGACGCTGGATGTGGCTGACACTATTTTGCCGCTCATGCTGACTTATATCGCCAGGCAAGCGCCCAGGGTAAAACTGGAGATTCAGGTCGATCGCAGCCCTTCGCTTATGGCTTCGCTGCAGGCCGGCGATATTGATCTGACCATTTCAACCCGCGATGATCCGGCCTTAAATGGATTTGTGTTGCGCACTTCGCCGACAGCCTGGGTATGCGCCGCAGATTTCCCGTATAACCGCCGGGCTCCTTTGCCCCTGATCCTGGCCGACGAGCCCAGTATCTTTCGTCGCCTGGCGCTATCCGCACTGGAAGGTACACAGATAAAGTGGCATATCAATGACCTGGCCCCGTCGCTGGTAGGAATCAAGGCAGCGGTGCGTGCCGGGCTGGGGGTGACGGTCAGAAGCGTTGAGTTTCTGGGCCCGGATATGC
>JBOIGK010000345.1:0-3987 GCA_050742695.1 Advenella sp.
GACCGCATGTCTGGCCGTGGTGCTGGCCGCTGGTTCTATTGTACCCGTTTCCGGTTTCGCCCAGGAAGATGATGGCAGTCAGACCTATGATGCCCTTCCGCTGGCCAGCACCGTTGTCGGCCAGGCCGATAATGGCGGCATTGTCCGTTCGCAGGTCGCCTATGTGGTCGACCTGACTGATAACCGCATACTCTATTCCAAAAATGCCGATGTGATCCGACCCATTGCGTCGATCAGCAAACTGATGACCGCACTGATCATTACTACTGCCAATCTGAACATGAACGAGCAGATCATCATTACGGCAGATGACATTGATCGGGTTAAAAAATCATCCTCGCGCCTGTCTGTAGGGACGGTATTGACACGCAGCGAGCTGCTGCATCTGGCCCTGATGTCGTCGGAAAACCGGGCGGCTCATGCGCTAGGCAGAACCTACCCAGGCGGTCTGAACGCATTTGTGCGCGAAATGAATGCCAAGGCGCGACAGCTGGGCATGACCCGCACCCGTTTTGTAGAGCCTACGGGATTGTCGCCACAGAATGTAGCCTCACCCCGGGATTTGGTGCGTCTGATGCAGGCGGTGCATCAACAGCCCCTTATTCGCGAATACACAACCAGCGACAAATACGAAATTGTGACCAGCAATGGGCGCGAACAGCGCTATCGCAATACCAATCGCCTGATTCGCAACAGCAACTGGAACATCCACATATCCAAAACAGGCTATATCCGTGAAGCGGGCGACTGCCTGGTCATGATGACCGAAATGGATAATCGCCCGGTTGCCGTCGTGCTACTCAATGCCGATGGCGGGCTGACCCGTTTCGCTGACGCGGTACGTGTGCGTCATATGGTTCAGCAAGATTACCCAACCTTGCTGTAGAAGCCCAGACAGCCGATCCGGACAGCAACGGCTTGCCTCCCTGCTGTCCCTGGCTGCGCCTCTAATGCAGGGAAGTGGGCGGCGTCCTGCCCTCTTCTTTATCACTCTCAGACTCTGCGGCATAACGCCAGTATCGCAATGGCACGCAGGTTTTCAGTCTTTCAAACATTTTTCCAATCAGCACTTCACTGAACGACTCGGCCGAATTCATGGCAATGTCGATTGTCGCATCTGCCTGCAATTGCGCCATTCGTTCATGCGCTTCTCGGGCCCGGGCTGATGAAACCGCTGTATCCCGATCGGCATGCAGCAGATGAACCGTTGTATCCAGAGATAACTCCAGTGGATAGGCAGGAAATTTCGCCCCGAATGTAATCAGCCTGCCTGCGATCGGCTGCTCCAGCAGCGTCAGGCCCAACACCAGCGACCCCGCAGACCCCACGCCGATCACGGCAGTGGCCTCGCTTAATACGCCGTGTATATTCTGGCCCGTCTGAATATCATGCTCCAGCGATTTAATATCGGCCGCCAGGCGCGGTGCAAGTTGCGCCGTTGCCGACTCGTCCGGTTCGGTGTCCTCAGCGCCCAGCCATGCCGTGTCTTCATCCAGCGCAACCACCGCGATCCGGATCACCGCATCAGGAAATTCAGCCCTAATGGTGCCCAGCAAAAATGGCATATTCATCAATTGCTCGTTCTCTTCATGCAATATATAAAACAACTGACCATGGGTGTTGCCTTCCGGGAGAAGAATCTGAGAAGTCTTTATTTCCGTCATATATATCTCCGAAAAAGTTATGCCATAATATGAAACTAATCTTACCATTCCCGGAATAAATTCATGTCTTCTTCCCTCAAAATAGCAATATCGGATGCCGTCAAAGACGCCATGCGCGCCAAGCAGACTGCAAGACTGGGCACACTACGCTTTCTGCAGGCCGCTATCAAACAGAAAGAAATCGATGAACGCATCGAACTGAATGACAACCAGGTGCTGGCCATCATCGAAAAACAGGTCAAACAGCGTAAAGAATCCATCACCGCTTTTGAAAATGCCGGCCGTACTGAAACCGCTGAAGCCGAAAAAGCTGAACTGGAAGTGCTCAGGGAATTTCTGCCCGAAGAAGCATCGGAACAGGAGGTGACCGAAGCGGTTGACGCAGCGCTTACCCAGGTCACGGCAGATGGTATTACCGGCCCGGCGCTCATGGGCAAGGCCATGGCTATTCTCAAGCAAAAACTGGCCGGTCGTACAGACATGGCAGAACTGTCCAAGCGTCTGAAAGATCGTCTTAAACCGTAAACCCGGTTAACTGGCAATACGTGCTCGATCATTGGCGCGCCATACCGTTGGCCGCAAGCACACGAGTGTATGCACCCAGGCAATGACTATCATGCCATTTTTCTGCCGGCCGAAAGCCTGAGGAAAAATGGCATTTTTGTTGTACGACGCAGGCACCTGAATGCCTCTTGTCTTCGTTACCTCGCGTTTTCGCCTTCTCCTGCTTTCACCTATACGTGACAATTAACATCAGACAGCACACGGCCTACAGCAGGGATATTTGCGCCTCAATTTCATCGACTTCGGCAAACGCGCTAATGCCCAAGCCAATGAGTCGATATAGCGTATGGCGTTTATCGGCTTCAACGCGTGCCAGCAGCGTGGCCGCCGCCTGTCGCACTTCGTCCACCGAATATAGCGGACTGGAATAAGTCTGAGATCGGGTCACGATCCTGAAGGAGGCGCTTTTGAGCTTGAGCGTGACGGTACGGCCGAACTTGCGTTTGCGCAGCACCTGCTCCCATAATTTTGTGGCAATGACGTCCAGTGGATCCTGCAGTTGCAGATAGGGCAAGTCCCGATCAAAAGTGGTTTCCGTGGAGATCTGCTGCGATTGCTGATTGGTATCGACTTCACGCAAATCAATCCCGCGCGCAAGCTCGTACAACCGGCGGCCATAGCGTCCGAAATGATGCGTCAGTTCCCATTCACTGCGCAAGCGCAAGTCTGCAATGGTTTTCATTTGCAGCCGATGAAATTTTGCCAGCGTGACTCGTCCGACACCGGGAATTTTTTCCAGCGGCAGATCCTGCAAAAATGACATCACCTTGGATGGCGGAATAACACAAATTCCATTGGGTTTATTCCAGTCCGAGGCGATCTTGGCCAGAAATTTATTAGGCGCTACGCCGGCGGACGCGGTGAGCGAAGTTTCAAGGAAAATGTCCTCCTGTATCCGACGGGCCACTTCAGTCGCAGACGCAATACCCTTGTGATTGACGGTGACGTCCAGATAGGCTTCGTCCAGCGACAGCGGTTCAATCAGGTCCGTGTATTGCTGGAAAATGCCGCGCACCTGGCGCGACACATCGCGGTATAAGGTAAAGTTGGGGGCGATATAAATCGCATGCGGACACAGCTCCCGCGCGCGTCTTACCGACATGGCAGACCGCAAACCGTATTTGCGCGCTTCATAGGATGCAGCAACGATCACCGAACGAATACTGTCCCAGGCAACGACCACGGGCAGACCTTTGAGCTGCGGATTTTCACGCAGCTCGACAGAAGCATAAAGGCGTCCATATCAATATGGACAATTTTTCGTGTCATGGATCCAGACGGTCAGTTCGTATTACAATTGCATTGTAGCGATTCCCGCTAGCCCTCATTCCAGGTACTTTAACTATCATGCAAAAATTTGTCGCAATGACTGCCCTTCTCATCGCCCTGGCCGGTTGCGGTGTGCACCAAGGTCATTATAAGGGTGCTCCGGCCGTGCCAGGCGATGCGCCTCCGCCAACTTCATTGCTTTCTGAATAAATCATGGGTGATCCTGGAATACAAACAAGCCTGGTTCGGGCGATTCACAATGGCATTCAGGTGTTGGCGCAAGTCAATGGTCTGGCGCTGGACATTTATGTGATTGTGCAAGACGTAGACTTTGACCGGATTCCCTATATTTTACCGAAAGCTCGTTTTGAGCAGGATGGCCAGATCCATGTCTCCAGCCTGGGCCTTGAAGACGAACCGGTAGAAGATGAAATGGAATCCATTCTGGCCAATATGGACTCAGATGATACGGTTCTTTTTTTCTGTGCCG
>JBOIGK010000346.1:0-4077 GCA_050742695.1 Advenella sp.
CGCCAACTCCACCGCCTTGGATTTATCCTGATCCTTGACGCTGAGAAAAGCAGTGCCGGTTTCCGGCAGAAGCACACCTGCGGCCAGTTGGGATTTAACGAAGGCCTCACCGAAAGTGCGGCCGACACCCATGACTTCACCGGTAGACTTCATTTCCGGGCCCAGTATGGTGTCTACCCCAGGGAATTTAACAAAGGGGAAGACGGCTTCCTTGACGCTGAAGTAAGACGGCACCACTTCCTCGGTCACTCCCTGCTCGGCCAATGACTTGCCGGCCATGGCACGCGCCGCGATCTTGGCCAGTTGATAGCCGGTGACTTTCGAGACAAACGGCACGGTGCGAGATGCGCGCGGATTTACCTCAAGCACATAGACCTGTCCGCCCTGGATGGCGAACTGTACATTCATCAGGCCACGCACGTTCAGTGCGCGGGCCATCAGGCTGGTCTGCCGCTTGATTTCCTCGATCACGTCTGTCGAGAGCGAATACGGGGGAAGGCTGCAGGCCGAATCGCCCGAGTGTACGCCCGCCTGTTCGATGTGTTCCATGACGCCACCAATGAACACCACTTCATCATCGGCAAGGCAATCGACATCCACTTCCGTTGCATCGTTCAGGAAGCGATCAAGCAGCACTGGAGAATCATTGCTGACCTTGACGGCTTCACGCATATAGCGTTCCAGATCTGTCTGTTCATGGACAATTTCCATGGCGCGACCGCCCAGCACGTAGCTTGGGCGCACCACCAACGGGTAACCAATTTCGGCCGCATGGGCAATGGCTTCCGCTTCGGTGCGCGCTGTCCGGTTCGGCGGCTGGCGCAGGCCGAGTTTTTGCAGCAATTTCTGGAAGCGTTCGCGGTCCTCGGCCACATCAATGGACTCGGGACTGGTGCCAATGATCGGAACACCATTGGCTTCAAGGGCACGCGCCAGTTTCAGCGGCGTTTGCCCACCATACTGTACGATCATGCCCACCGGACGCTCCAGGTGCACAATTTCCAGCACATCTTCAAGCGTGAGCGGTTCGAAATACAGGCGATCGGACGTATCGTAATCGGTCGAGACCGTTTCCGGATTGCAGTTGACCATGATGGTTTCGTAGCCATCTTCGCGCAGCGCCAGGGCAGCATGCACGCAGCAATAATCAAACTCGATACCCTGGCCGATGCGGTTCGGACCACCGCCCAGCACAATGATTTTCTTTTTGTCCGTGGGATGGGATTCGCACTCTTCTTCGTAAGTGGAATACATGTAAGCTGTTTTTGTGGCGAACTCGGCCGCGCAGGTATCCACCCGCTTGTAGACCGGGCGCACGCCCAGCTGATGGCGCACCTTGCGCACCTCGGACTCGGATACATCCAGCAAGAACGCCAGACGACGATCAGAAAAGCCGCGACGCTTCAGGCGGCGCATGACGGTCTCGTTCAGGTCGGACAGCGTTTTCTGTTCAAGCTCCAGCTCGATATCAACGATTTCCTTGATCTGCTCAAGAAACCAGGGATCAATCTTGGTCAGGGAATGCACTTCATCCAGGGTGAAGCCCTGGGCAAACGCATCGCCCACATACCAGATCCGTTCCGGGCCCGGCTCGGCCAGCTCTACCTGCAGTTTTTCACGATCAAGCGTTTTCTGGTTCAGGCCGTCGACGCCGACTTCAAGCCCGCGCAGCGCTTTCTGGAATGATTCCTGAAAGGTGCGACCCATGGCCATGACCTCGCCCACCGATTTCATTTGCGTCGTCAGACGGGAATCGGCCTGCGGGAATTTTTCGAAGGCAAAGCGAGGAATTTTAGTGACCACGTAATCAATGGTCGGCTCGAACGACGCGGGCGTTTCGCCACCGGTAATTTCATTTTGCAATTCATCCAGCGTATAGCCGACGGCCAGGCGGGCCGCCACTTTGGCAATCGGAAAGCCCGTTGCCTTGGATGCCAGCGCCGAGGAACGCGATACGCGCGGGTTCATTTCAATCACGATCATGCGACCGTTTTCGGGATTAACGGCAAACTGAACGTTAGAGCCGCCGGTCTCTACCCCGATCTCGCGCAGCACCGCGATGGACGCGTTACGCATAATCTGGTATTCCTTGTCGGTCAGGGTCTGCGCAGGCGCCACGGTGATCGAGTCGCCGGTGTGCACGCCCATGGGATCAAGGTTTTCAATTGAGCAGATAATGATGCAGTTGTCCGCCTTGTCGCGCACCACTTCCATTTCAAATTCTTTCCAGCCCAGCAACGACTCCTCGATCAACAGTTCATTGGTGGGCGAGGCTTCCAGGCCGCGACGGCAAATCGTTTCAAATTCCTCTGCATTATAGGCAATACCGCCGCCGGTGCCGCCCAGCGTAAAGCTGGGACGAATGACCGCCGGGAAACCGCTGGTGCCCGCTTCTGCAGCAATACGTTTTTGCACTTCCCAGGCTTCGTCCAACGTATGGGCTACGCCCGACTTGGCCGATTCCAGACCGATACTGGTCATGGCATCCTTGAACTTGAGGCGGTCTTCTGCTTTCTCAATGGCCTGCTCATTGGCCCCGATCATCTGGACATTATATTTTTCCAGCACACCGTTATGGGCCAGGTCCAGCGCGCAGTTCAGCGCAGTCTGCCCACCCATGGTGGGCAGCAGCGCATCGGGACGCTCCACTTCGATGATTTTCTCAACCGCTTTCCAGGTAATGGGCTCGATATAGGTCACATCGGCGGTTTCCGGATCGGTCATGATGGTGGCCGGATTGCTGTTGACCAGAATAGTGCGGTAGCCTTCGGCTTTCAGGGCTTTACACGCCTGTGCACCCGAATAATCAAATTCGCAGGCCTGACCAATAATGATCGGGCCAGCGCCGATAATCAATATGCTTTTTATGTCGGTACGCTTGGGCATGATATCTCTAGTTTTTTTCGCTCATGGAGCGGATGAATTTTTCAAACAGCACGATGATATCGTGCGGGCCAGGGCTGGCTTCGGGATGCCCCTGGAAGCAGAAGGCGGGACGATCAGTCAGTTCAAACCCCTGCAGTGAACCGTCAAACAGCGACACATGGGTAACGCGGGCATTGTCCGGCAATGTCTCTGCATCTACGGCAAAGCCGTGATTCTGGCTGGTAATGTATACCCTTCCGCTCTGCACATCCTTGACCGGATGGTTGGCGCCATGATGGCCGTTTTTCATTTTAATGGTGCGGGCATTGAGCGCCAGCCCCATGATCTGGTGACCCAGGCAGATTCCAAAGAGCGGAATTCTTTTTTCCATGACCACGCGTGCCGTTTCGATGGCGTAATCGCAGGGTTCCGGATCGCCGGGGCCGTTGGCCAGAAAAACGCCATCGGGGTTCAGGGCCAGCACATCGGCGGCTGCCGTCTGGGCAGGCACAACCGTCAGCCGACAGCCCAGATCGGCCAGGATGCGCAGAATATTGGATTTGACACCGAAGTCGTAGGCGACAACATGGAAGCGATCCTGTTGCGGCTGGGTGTAACCTTCAGTGCGCTGCCAGGTGCCTTCACGCCATTCCTCACGCGCGCTGCGACTGACCACTTTGGCCAGGTCCTGGCCAGCCATGCCGGCATAGGCAGCTGCCAGGGCGATGGCCTTCTGTTCATCATCGCCGACAAGAATGCAGGCACCCTGGGCGCCACCCTCGCGCAAGCGACGTGTAAGTTTGCGGGTATCGATGTCGGAAATGGCAACAACACCTTGCTCTTTAAGATAATCGGGCAGCGACTGGGTAGCACGGAAATTGGAAAGACGACGCGGACAGTCCCGGACAACCAGACCGGCGGCATGGACCTGAGAGGATTCGACATCTTCAGGGTTGATACCCGTATTGCCGATATGCGGATAGGTCAGCATGACAAGCTGGTTGGTATAGCTGGGATCGGTAAGGATTTCCTGGTATCCGGTCATGGCCGTATTGAACACCAGTTCGGCCACACTATGGCCGTTAGCCCCGATGGATATTCCCTTGAAAATCGTGCCATCTGCCAGAGCCAGAATTGCGGTGGGAAATTGAGGATTATCCTCGAATATGGAAGACGTGAGCACGCAGAACCCCAAAAATTTGGTATCGATAA
>JBOIGK010000347.1:0-2547 GCA_050742695.1 Advenella sp.
AGGGTGAATATATTGTGGTCGAGGCTGACGAATCCGATGCCTCGTTCCTGAATCTGTTGCCTGTCATGTCCATCATTACCAATATCGATGCGGACCATATGGACACGTATGGTCACGACATGACGCGATTAAAAAGCGCTTTTGTCGAATTTACCCAGCGCATGCCGTTCTACGGCAGCGCCATCGTATGTGTCGACGACAGCAACGTTCGCAACATTATTCCGTTTATCTCGCGCCCGCTGGTGACCTACGGGTTTGGTGAAGAAGCAATGTACCGGGCGGTCAACGTGCAGCCTCGGCAAACGTGCATGGCATTTACCGTTGAGCGGCGGATTACCCCGGCCAAGCGCCTGCCGGACCTGGAAATCGTGCTTAATCTGCCCGGCCGTCACAATGTGCTGAACTCGCTTGCCGCCATTGCCGTGGCCACCGAGCTGGAGCTGGCCGACGAGGATATCGTGAGCGCCCTGGCTGGTTTCAACGGTGTTGGTCGCCGCTTTTCCTATACCGGAGACTTTGCGGTTCCGCAGGATCATGGCGGCGGTACCTATACGCTGATCGATGACTACGCACATCATCCCATCGAAATGGCCGCCACGGTCGAGGCGGCACGCGGTGCCTGGCCCGAACGCCGGCTGGTCCTGGCTTTCCAGCCTCATCGATATACACGTACCCGCGATTGTTTCGAAGACTTTGTCAATGTACTCAGTCGGGCCGATGCCGTGCTGTTAAGCGAAGTGTACGCCGCCGGCGAGCAACCCATTGTGGCTGCCGATGGCCGGGCCCTGTCGCGTGCATTGCGTGTGGCGGGCAAGGTGGAACCGGTTTTTGTCGAAGATGTGGCCGAACTGCCGCAAGCGATTATCGACTTTGTTCGCGACGGAGATGTGGTCATTGTCATGGGTGCCGGATCAATCAACAAGGTGCCGGGTCAGTTGGGAGAGCGCAATGAGCAATGATTTCGGCAAAGTAGGCGTGCTGTACGGCGGCCAGTCGGCCGAGCGCCCGGTGTCGCTGGTTTCCGGCAAGGGCGTATATGAGGCCTTGCTCAGCAAGGGTATTGACGCCCATCTGTTTGATACGGCCGAGCATTCCCTGGCAGAACTGGCTGCGGCCGGCTTTGACCGTGTTTTCATTGCCCTGCACGGCCGGTATGGCGAAGACGGTTCCCTGCAGGGGGCGCTGGAACTGCTGCGCATTCCCTATACCGGCAGCGGCGTGATGGCTTCCGGGCTGGCCATGGACAAAATCATGACCAAGCGCATCTGGATCGAACAGGGCATTCCTACTGCGCCTTATTGCAAGGTGCGCAGCCGCCAGGATATGGATGACGCCAGTCAGATGCTGGGCTATCCCTTTATTCTCAAAGCGCCCCATGAGGGGTCGACTCTAGGGTTGAGCAAAGTGACCGGCCCGCAAGAGCTGTCAGTCGCCTTTGACGAAGTGTTTCAGTTTGACAGTGAGCTGCTGGCCGAAAAATTTGTCGTCGGGCGTGAGCTGACCGTTGCCATTCTGGGCAAGGGCGACACGGCGCGGGCGTTTCCAATTATCGAAATCGTGGCGCCCGATGGCAAATACGATTTTGAGCATAAGTATGTCTCGGACGAGACGCAATACCATTGCCCGGCGGACCTGCCGCAGGATCTGGCCGCCAGCATCCGGCACACTTGCGAGCAGGCGTTTGTCGCTGTAGGCTGCGAGGGCTGGGGTCGTGTCGACGTGATGCTGGACAATGACAATCGCTATTTTCTGCTGGAGGTCAATACCTCTCCGGGAATGACGCCGCATTCGCTGGTGCCCATGGGCGCCAAGGCCGAAGGCGTCAGCTATGCCGATTTGTGCGTGCAGATCCTGGCGCAGGCCAGTTGCAAGATCCAGCGTACCAAACCCGTGACGCAGGCAGGATTGTAAATGATTACGCCAAGCGCCCGCATTACCAACTTTGTCGCCAACCTGATCATGTTGTTGGCGGTGGTGGTATTGCTGGGCGCTGGCGGATACTGGCTGATTCACCGGCCCATGTTTAATCTGACCCGCATCGTGATTGAGCCGATGAAGGGCAACAAGCTTGAATATGTGTCGCCGGCAAGTATCCAGCAGACCATTGCGGGCAAGTTGCAGGGCAATTTCTTTACCATCAATCTGCCCGAATCGAAAAAACTGTTCGAGCAGTCGCCGTGGGTGCGTCATGCCGACATTACCCGCGTCTGGCCCGATGGCCTGCTACTCAAAATCGAAGAGCAGGAGCCGTTTGCCTACTGGAACGAGCGGCAGATGATCAATACCTGGGGTGAGGTATTTACGGCAAACCAGGCGGAACTGCCCGAGGATGCGGATTTACCACAGTTTAACGGACCATCCGGATCCGAAATGCTTGTGGTGCAACGCTATGCCGAACTGGTGCGCTGGCTGGCGCCGCTAAATTTGGGTGTAGATGAGATTACGCTTAGTGATCGCTATGCATGGCGTGTAGAATTGAACGATAATTCCAAACTGATTTTGGGCAGGGACCCAGGGGCCGATGCATTAAACCCACATGGTGGGCAG
>JBOIGK010000348.1:0-3680 GCA_050742695.1 Advenella sp.
TTTCTCCCTCATTTGGCCACGTAAAGGTAAAGCCGCTAGGCCAATGATCCCAGCGACCCGGTTCATCGACAAATCCATATTCAGATACGCAGGGATACTGGCCCAACGGACAGCGCAAATCGGTTCCAGCTGCCGATGTAACACGCATTTGCCCGGCCTCTTTCAGTAATGCCGCGGCGGCCTGGGTCCGCACATAGTCTTCCTGGGTTGGCACCATCCGCAACAGAACCTCCGGCGGCTCCACGGCCAGCAGGATTTTTCCGCCACCTTGCAAAATGTCATGCTGTTCCGGCGAGAACAGCAACGTCATCAAGTCCAGGACAAGGTCACTTGCCTTTAAGGCGGCAATGGCCGGCTTATTGCCGGTAAGCGGCGTCGTGCCAAGATAGGCCAGCGGGTCGCGGCTTAACGATTTTTCGGCGTTGACGGGAGGCAAATCCAGGCGACTGACAATCGCGCCCAGCATGGTCGCTGCCGTCATGGCGCAGCGCAATGTTTGCGGATGCGTATGATCGCTGGTCAGCACCGTAACCGCATCTCCTTTTTTCAGTTTTGACAAGTTCAGTACATTGATCCATGCCTGGATCAGATCGGTATCGCGCACAGCCATAGTATCTCCCTGTTTATGCCTAAAAAATCACGGTCATCAATGGTCCAGAGGATGACCCAGAAAATCCCCGAAAGCCCGATAAAATCCCGCTTCGTTATCCCACGGGATCATATGGCCGGCGTCTTTGACACGCAGACACTGCATCGAGGGCAACAGCTGCCGCAACTGTTCAGCCTCGGTATCGCGAATGACATCGCCCCGTTCTGCGGTCATTAGCAAAACCGGGACATTGATCTGAGCCACATCGGCATGAATGTCATCCGTCTGAAATGCATGAAAGCTTGTCGTGATGGCTCGCTCGCTGCAGGTATGCAGCCATTGGGCGCGTAACCGCAGTTGCTCTTCGGTCCAGGTTGGGCAGTATTGGCGCATTTGTTCAACGCTCATTCCCCGCTGTGCCTGCCTGATCGAATCCACATACCAGGCCAGCTTTGCCGGGTATGGACGCCGGCCCGGACCGGACACCGGTGGGTCCACTGCGACCAGGCGCCGCAGTCCTGCTGGCCGCTGTCCTGCTACGCGTATGCCGATGCGGCCACCCATGGAGTGCCCGACGATCGAGTACGCAGGCAGGTTCAGCGCCTGCACAAAGGCAATGACGTCGGCTGCCATTGCATCAAGGCTATAATCCAGATCGTCATTGGCCTGACTCAGCCCCCGGCCCCTTGCATCCAGCACGTAAGTGTCGAAATGGCGCCCCAGCCGCTCTGCGACAAAACGCCAGGTTTCAACCGGACTGGTAATACCTGGTATCACGATTACCGGATCACGTTCGATCCGATCATCGGCCTGCCCGCCAAAACGCAGATAGTGCTGACGTATGTCATTGGCCCAAACGTGGGCCCCATAAAGATAAGTATTTGTCATCGAATTTGTTTCCTGATGTTCACCGCAGACCACAGAGGGCAGTCAGCATCGACAGCGCCGTTGCTGCAGCCCCATATCTGTCCACTCACAAAACAGCGCGTTTAATCTCGTTACCACGTGCTTATGCAACCGTTTCCATCGTGCCGATACGCTCTTTGCAACGGGTCGCGTCGTATTCATAAACCCATTCAGCCTTGATGCCGACAGCGTTGGGATTTTCAGCCTGTTGCTTTTTGAGCGCTTCATCACGTGCACGCTGCTCTTCGGGCGTGGACAGATGGTAAGTACGACCGCGTTCGCGTGCTTCCAATTGGACTCGGGCTGTGCGTGCGAGCCGCTCGGCTTCATAGCACCTGAGGGCGGCTTCATGATCTGTTGGAAAGTGAACAATCATCTCGGCCAGCACGAAAGCATCTTCCAGCGCCATGGCTGCACCCTGTGACAGAAAAGGCAGCATTGGATGCGCCGCGTCTCCAAGCAGCGTTGCCCGGCCCTTTGCCCATTGCTTCATCGGATCCCGGTCAAAGAGTCCCCATTTGAAGGTTTGATCAGGATCGGTGCGTTGCAGCAGATCGATAATGTTCTGATGCCAACCGTCATAGGCTGCCAGTAGTTCTTCGCGAGTACTCGGTTCAGTCCACGACTCAGCCACCCAGTCTGCACTTTCATTGACCGCGACAATATTGACAGCCGCCCCGCCTTTGACGTAGTAAGTAACGATATGGGCCTTGGGGCCAAACCAGAATGATGCATCCGGGCTCACAAAGGGCAATGGGTGCTGCTCTACCGGCACCAGGGCACGCCAACACATATGGCCGGTAAAGCTGGCCTGATCCTTGCCCCAGAGTGAGTCGCGCACGGCCGAATGAATGCCATCGGCTCCCACGATAATATCTGCCTCAAAACTTGAACCGTCTTCAAAGTGTGCCGTGGCAGAGTCGGCATCCTGCGTAATCTCGGTGCAGATTGTGTTGAATGTCACCTGATCCGAGGCAATGTCCTTACACAAAATGGCATGCAAGTCTGCGCGATGTACATGATGAAAGTCGGCCCCGAAATTTTCCTGGCACATTTGCTGTAAAGGAGTACGGAACAGCTCACGTGCATCATCCCAGTTGCGACCCACCATCGCTTTGGGCAAAAATCCGATCCGATCCAGGTCCGTCTGCAGCCCCAGCGCTCTGAGTACTTTGACCGCGTTAGGCGTCATCTGCACCCCGGCGCCAATTTCACCAAAGGCAGGCGCGCGTTCAAAAACATGGGCTTTTATACCGTGCTGCTGCAATGCGCGGGCCAGTGCCGCGCCGCCAATACCGCCCCCGATAATTCCTACTTTCAACGTTTTCGACATACATTCCACTCCAGTTTCAACAACATGTACAATTGAGCACATATTATTTATTAAATAGCTAATTAAGTAATTTAAATACATTCAACGCTGCCCGCCACATGCCTGATTGGTCAGGCTCCTAAATAGGCGCTCAGCAGCTCCGGATCGTCCAGCAAGCCCGCTGCCTCCCTTTGCGCAACGACTTTGCCGGTTTCGTATACATAAGCGCGCGTAGAGACCGACAGCGCGTTATAGACATTCTGCTCAACCAGGACAACTGTCACGCCATGCGTGTTGATTTCCCTGACAAACTCAAAGACCTCCTCGGCCATGCGTGGACTCAGCCCAAGACTGGGTTCATCCAGGAGCAGCAGTGAGGGTTCCGACATCAGGGCGCGGCCGATTGCCAGCATCTGCTGTTCACCTCCGCTGAGCGTGCCTGCCAGTTGGCGATGCCTTTCCTTTAGACGGGAAAAACGGTCATACACCAGCGCAACGCGCCGCTCCACTTCTGCGTCTTTTTTGCATAGATAGGCGCCCAAAGTCAGGTTTTCATACACAGTCATGGTGGGCCAGATATGACGTTCCTCTGGTGACTGGGCGATCCCCTGGGCGACAATGCGATCGGCAGAAACACCGGCGATATTCTTTCCCTGGTAAATAATCTGCCCTTGCGTCGGCTTGAGCAGGCCGGAAATTGCCCGCAACGTTGTGCTCTTTCCGGCACCGTTGGCACCGATCAGGGCAATGACCTCTCCCTGCCGGACCATCAGATCGACCCCATGCAATGCCTGGGTCTTTCCATAGCTGACGTGCAGGTTGCGAATTTCAAGCATCGGGTTTGCCGGTGCACTACTGTCCTGATCAGAGGTC
>JBOIGK010000349.1:0-5212 GCA_050742695.1 Advenella sp.
CTGCGCGCCATGCTGCTCAAAGAGTCAATGCACATGGAAACGGAAACGCTGCTCATGTTTGCCGCCAGGCAGGAACATATTTTGTCTGTGATTGGCCCGGCCCTGGCCTCAGGAAAGATCGTGATCAGCGATCGGTTCACCGATGCGACTTATGCTTACCAGGGCGGCGGACGTCATTTCCCGGCGCAGCGGATTCAAATCCTTGAAGACTGGGTCCAGCAGCAGTTGCAGCCGGACCTGACCGTCCTGTTTGACGTTCCACTGGAAGTGGCGCGCGAGCGACTTGAAAAAAGCCGCGAGCAGGACCGGTTCGAACGTGAGGATAGCGGTTTTTTTGAGCGCGTTCGGGCAGCGTACCATGCGCGAGTCAAGGCCGATCCAGCCCGGTTTTACATTGTTGACTCCAGCCGCCCCAAGGCCGACATTACGCAGCAACTGCAGGACATGTTAAAGACAAGGCTGGCGCAGCATGCCGCGCAAGGGTAATTATTCATGACGGCAATCACCTCCTTTTTCCCCTGGCAAACGGCAAGCGCTGGCAACTGGCTGGGTGACCGCGAACGGTTTGCGCATGCCTGGCTGATTTACGGACCACCCGGCATCGGCAAGCTTACGTTTGCTCGTGCAGCAGCGACCAGTCTGCTATGCGAACGGCCAAGTGGCGCACTGGCTTGTGGAACGTGTCAGTCCTGCTCCTGGATTGCCAGCGACGCCCATCCTGATTTGCGTCTGGTGCTGCCCGACAGGCTGGCCCAGCACTATGGTTTGCAGGAGGTGGCCACGGCCTCGGATGCACAGGAAGGGGTTGCGACAAAAAAAGCCTCGGGCGAAATCCGCATTGATCAGGTTCGGCAACTGGACTCGCTGCTGAGCGTCACTACCCATCGCAGCGGGATGCGCGTTATTATTCTTTTTCCTGCTGAAGCACTGAACACGGCCTCTGCCAATTATCTGCTCAAATCTGTGGAAGAACCCGCGCCGGGGACGGTATTTTTGCTGGTCTCGCACGCGCCGGACAAAGTATTGCCGACGCTCTTGTCAAGATGTCGCCGGCTGTGTCTGCCCATGCCCAGCAAGGACGAGGGCCTGACCTGGCTGCAGGGGCAGGGGCTGCCAGAAGCGGAAGCCGAAACCTGGTTGCATGCCAGTGGCGGTGCGCCGGTGGGTGCACTGGCGCTGAGTCGCTCCAGCACTGAACCAGTCAGCTACTGGCTTGGCTCGTTCGCGCAGACGCTGGCTGACCGAACCATGCCAGATATGGCAGATTACCTGCCTAAACTGGAAAAACTACAGGCCGAAGAGTGGCTGGGGTCTCTGCAGCGCCTGTTCACAGACTTGATGTTGCAGAGTAATGGTCTGCCGTTGCGTTATTTTCCGCGCCTTGCCCCGTTCATCAAGGCCATGGCGGCAGAACTGAGCCCAACCAGGATCAGCCAGACCTCAGTATGGCTTGCCAGACAGCAGCGTATTGCAGACCACCCATTGAATGCCAGATTGTTCATTCAGTCCGTGCTGCAACGTGTGTGCGTTACGTGCCTGTCAAAAAACGGATAAATGGAACTGCTTATGTATGTAGACTCTCATTGCCATCTTGATTTTCCGCAATTGCAGGAAGATCTGCCGGCAATTCTGGATAATATGAAACGCAATCAGGTCAGTCACGCGCTGTGTGTCAGCGTGAACTTGCCCGATTGGCCACGGATTGTCAGCCTAATTGAAGCCCACGAGAACCTTTGGGGTTCTGTAGGGGTGCATCCTGATTATGAGGACACGCCGGAGCCCGATGTTGATACCCTGAGCCGCCATGCCCAGCACAGGAAAATAGTAGCGATTGGTGAGACTGGTCTGGACTATTACCGTCTGTCAGAACCGCTGGACTGGCAGCGCAACCGCTTTCGTGTGCATATCCGTGCGGCCAATGAAACCGGGCTGCCACTGATCATCCATACTCGTTCTTCTGCGCAGGATACGCTGCGGCTAATGCGCGAAGAGAATGCCGCGGGCTGTGGCGGCGTCATGCATTGTTTTACCGAAAGCTGGGAAATTGCGCAACAGGCCATGGAGCAGAATTTTTACATCTCGCTCTCCGGCATCGTGACCTTCAAAAATGCGGTTCAGTTGCAGGAGGTGGCGCGGCTCATGCCACTGGAGCGCCTTCTGATAGAAACCGACTCTCCCTATCTGGCTCCCGTGCCGTACCGTGGCAAACGCAACGACCCGTCCAAAGTCATACATGTTGCCGAAAAAATAGCCGAACTGAGACAAATCTCCGTAAGCGAAGTTGCCGAAGCGACAACGAATAATTTTTTCAATTTATTCAAAAAGATACAATGATTATTTGCTATATTGGTTTAAGTTTGTAATGTTCAACTGAAATTCTCCAATATTTAAATTATCTTAATTAATTCATGGAATTAGGAGATATATATAATGTATTACATGAGTAATGGATTAATCCTGAAAAAAGCCATGCTGGCAACCGTGCTCGCTGTCGCAGTAAGCGCATGTGCGGCAAACGCCGGCAGCAGCAGTGGTTTGTGGAATGATATAAAAAACAATCGCGCCAGTGAAGTAACACAGGCGTTGTCCCAGGGAGCAGATCCCAATGCAGTTAACGAGAATGGTGAACCCGCGTTGATTCAGGCAATCCGTGACCAGTCGATGGGTGTATTTGATGCGCTGGCCGCCAATCCCAAGACTGATGTCAATGCGGTAAACCGCACGGGAGAAACGCCCCTGATGTATCTGGCGATTATCGGCGATCTGCCGCGCGCCAAGAAACTTGTCGCCCGGGGCGCAAAGGTAAACCGCCTGGGCTGGACCCCGTTACATTACGCTGCCTCCAAAGGACATGCGGGCGTGGTCAAATTCCTGCTGAGCAAGGGTGCCTATCCGAATGCGCCGGCGCCCGATGGCAGTTCGCCCCTGTTAATGGCGGTGACGTCGAAAAACCCTGATGCGGTGCGGGCATTGGTGGCGGCGGGCGCCGATCCGCGGGCAATAAACCAGAAGAACGTGAGCGCACTTGATATGGCGCGCAAACTCGGCAACGCCGAAGTGCTAAGCGCATTGGGTACAAAATAAGGATATACGACCATGACCAGGTATTTGAAATCCCGTTTGGCCAGTAAGCAATCCCTTTTTGCGATCGTGGGCCTGGCATGTGCGTTGGCTGGCGGCACAGCTCACGCCGAACAGAGCTATTGCGACAGCCCATGGCTGGTGCCCAATACGCGTCTGTCCGGCTCGGTCGACGGGGCTACCGCCAGATTTTCAGTACTGGTCAATCAGGTAAATCGGGTCAGTGCGAATCAATGTACGGCCCAACTGACGGTTGATGCCGATGCACCCATTGCCGGGCAGCGAGTGCAGGGCACCGGGCCCTTCACTCTCACGGTAGAGCAGGGCAGATCAACGCTTAACGGCTCCTTTGATGCTTCAGGGCTGATGAATACGCTAATGAAAACATCGGTTGAAAGCGCACTAACTGGTTACTTCCTCAAACCTGCAGACACAGTCAACCCAGGCGAGACGCTTTCACCGATTTCCGGCCATTCCAATGTCAATCTGTCCGTAACCCTGCAAAATGGCATCCCGCTGAACCAGATCAACGTCAGCAACGCGTCCATTTCAACCGGTCCCAGAAAGGTCGGGAAGCTGCAAAGCCATGCCACGTCTGTCGGAACCTTGCAATGTATGCCAGTGACCTATACGGCGACCACATCCAGTGGTAATCTTAGCGGAGCACCGGCAGGAAATGGCAACGCAGCCAAATCCGGTACTGCACAGGTCACTGATTGGTATTGTCCCGAAAAAGGGTTGACCATGGAATCGGTTATCACTCGTGGAAGCAAGAAAACGCGTGTTGTGATCAATTCCATCCAGTAATTTGGTCTTGCGCCGGCAGCGGTAAAACCATCATCGGCAAAGCCGCAAGACACAGTTTGCTATTGTTTGAAACATACATTCATTCTGTCCCTATTTAAATTTTCTCGAGCAAAAATGGGGACGCATTAAGTTGGCGTTACACTTGTGCTTTGTCTGATCATGTCAAGGAGACGATTTTGAGCAAGGATACATCCAGCAACACTCAGCATGCCTTACCTTCCTATCTGAATTCGGAAGATCTGGGGGCATGGGGCATTTACCTGCAACAAGTGGATCGGGTCACGCCGTATCTGGGGTCACTGCAACGCTGGGTTGAAACACTCAAACGTCCCAAGCGGTCATTGATTGTCGATATTCCCGTGGAACTGGACAATGGGACCATCGCTCATTTTGAAGGTTACCGGGTGCAGCACAATACCTCGCGCGGTCCGGGCAAGGGCGGGGTGCGTTTTCACCAGGATGTCTGCCTTTCCGAAGTAATGGCGCTGGCTGCCTGGATGTCAATCAAGAATGCGGCGGTCAATCTGCCCTTTGGCGGCGCCAAGGGCGGCGTGCGCATTGATCCCCGCAATTATTCCAAAGCCGAACTGGAAAAAGTGACGCGCCGCTACACCAGTGAAATTGGTGTCATTATCGGCCCATCCAAGGATATTCCGGCGCCAGACGTCAATACCAATCCACAAACCATGGCCTGGATGATGGATACCTATTCGATGAACGTCGGCGCCACGGCGACCGGTGTAGTCACCGGCAAACCCATCTCCCTGGGCGGCAGCCTGGGACGCGTAGAAGCAACCGGACGTGGTGTATTTGTCGTCGGGTGTGAAGCTGCCAGGGACGTGAACCTGTCCATCGAAGGCGCCCGAGTTGCTGTACAGGGTTTCGGTAATGTGGGCGGCACGGCGGCACGACTGTTTTTCGAAGCTGGCGCCAAGGTCGTTGCAGTGCAGGATCACACCGGCGCGATCAAAAACACCAGCGGGATTCAGGTACATGAACTGCTGGCGCATGTGGAAAAACATGCCGGCGTCAAAGGCTTCGCAGGCGCAGAGGAAGTCGCTATTGATGACTTCTGGTCAGTGCAGACAGACTTTCTTATTCCTGCCGCGCTGGAAAACCAGATTGATGCCCGGGTAGCCAATCTGGTTAACGCGAAAATCGTGGTTGAAGGCGCCAACGGCCCGACCACCCCCGAGGCCGACGACATTCTGAATGAAAAAGGCGTATACGTCGTACCCGATGTGCTTGCCAATGCGGGCGGGGTGACCGTCAGTTATTTTGAATGGGTTCAGGACTTCTCCAGCTTTTTCTGGACTGAAGACGA
>JBOIGK010000350.1:0-5985 GCA_050742695.1 Advenella sp.
AGACACTCCATACAGATCCGGTACAAACTTAGTCATGCGTGAGATGATGTACTTGCCGCGCGCCGCAATTGTTTGCACTACCGGAAATGTGACATGATCTCGCATTGGAAAAAAACGCACTATGCCCAAATGGGTCACGCTGCACTGGAGTGTCTGGCGTGATTTTGTCGATTAGACAGCAAGACGCTTAATATGCCCCACCTTTCAAGAAAACACGCCCTTGTGCCAAGCGGCGCGCCGTACGCCAAATCGTGGCTGTTTGTATTTCAGTCGCATTATCTTCGATGCAAACCTGCGCATCCACGCAAATAACGCCGCTGGGATGCCCAATACGAACCGTACCGCTGCGCCCGACAGCCGGGCCAAGATGGCGAAATGCGACAGTACCGGGTATACGGCATGCCGCCCCAATGCAGGATGTGACCGTTGCCGCCAGCGCTTTGCTCGTCGCTGCCGTCGAGTACTGTCGACAAAGCAGATCCATGTCCGAATTCAGTATCGTCTGGCCGGTATTGTAAGTCCGGTAGGAATCGGGCCGTTGCACTATGACGCACATGGGTGTAGAAGGTGCACTGCGTGAATCCCAATACTCGCCCAATCCCACCCGATGAGCAATTTCCCTGCGAATAGCATTGATACGTGATACAAGCGACTGGTTTTCATCAATCTGCATGGGTGTCTCGGTTCCGGTCATTCCCAACGCATCAGCAGCAACGAATACGACCAGATTGGCGCAATCGACCACGGAAACCTCTATGTCCCGGCTTTCAATCGTCAGACAAATGGTCGGATCACCCAGCGGCAGCAGCTTACCCGTAATGGCGCCTGCCGCGTGCCTGAAATCCAATGCAATGGGAGCCCCGCTACCTGGTACGCCATCAATGACGAAATCGCCCTGCTCCTGAGCAACACCGTTTACCACCGGGACGTCGGCATACAATACTTTGTCAGTATTCAGGTTATGAATACTGACGCGCGTTTTACCTTCCTGTGCCTTTACGATACCTTGCTGGATCGCATACAAACCGACAGCGGCGGTCAGATTTCCACAATTGAGATTGAAATCAACTTCGGCGGCGTGAATGCCGACCTGTGCAAATAGATAAGTCACATCGGTATTGGGCCGGACTGGGGAGCCAATAATCGCCGCCTTGCTGGTGAGCTTGTCCGCTCCGCCCAACCCATCGATCTGCCTGGCATCGGGGCTGCCGAACATATCCAGCAAGAAGCGGACCAGCGTGTCGCGGTCCTGAGGAACGTCGTTCTCGCGTAAAAAAATACCTTTACTGGTCCCTCCACGCATTAGCACGAAATCGACTGGTGTAGACATGCTCATAGGTTTCCCGTTTTCAAGAATCAACCTCAGCAAAATGATGGAAGAGCACAGCAACAGCTAAATCATCCATACGGTACGTCGCCGGACATGAGCACGCCGTATTACATTTGTTATGCAGATGGCGCACTCATGAATATATCCACTATTGCTTCTGGTATACACCCGCCTTTTTGGCCAGCTCGCCCCATTTCTTAGTATTGCTGGCGACACTCTGGGTCATTTCCGCGCCGCTACTATTGACAATAACGTAACCCAGAGACTCCAGCTTAGGTTGGTTGGCCTTTACTGCCTCTACGATCGCATCGTGCAATACGGAAGCAACCTTGGCATCGGCACCTGCCGGCATATTGAAACCATACCAGGTATCGGCGTCATAACCTGTCAAACCCAATTCCTCAAACGTCGGAACGTCTGGCAGTGACACACTGCGTTTCGGGCTACCGATTCCCAGAATACGTACCTTACCTGCCTTCGCATACTCCTCGGCAGACGCCGTCTGAACAAACATCATGTCAATATGACCTCCCAGCAAATCATTCATTGCTGGAGCGCCTCCTTTATAAGGAACATGGTTGATTTTCACATCTGCCATATCGGCGAACAGTGCACCCGCCATATGCTGGGATGTACCCACGCCAGCAGATCCAAAAGTCAATTTGCCTGGATTGGCTTTCGCCTTGTCGATGACATCCTTGAGCGATTTGAATTGTGAATCACCTCTTACCGCCAGAACCAATGGGGCCGTAACGGAAATGCTAAGTGGCGTGAAATCCTTTATCGAGTCGTAGCCAAGCTTTTTGTATAGCACCGGATTCACTGACAAGATGCCATCCGTCGATAACATAATCGTATAGCCATCGGGCTTTTGCCGTTTTACAAAATCAGCAGCAATCGTACCGCCTGCTCCTGCTTTATTTTCAACAATGACTGTCTGCTTTATTTTTTCCGATATTGACTGCCCCACCAAACGCCCCAAGGTGTCTGTGCTGGCACCCGCGACGTAAGGGACAATGAGCTTGATCGGCTCGGCTGGATAAGCTGATGTCGCCAGACTGGGATGACTGACAAGGGACAACGACACCAAGCATATTGTTCTAAATATTTTCCGATTCATTATGGCCTCCTATTGACGCTGATGCATACCCACTCTCCGAACTCACCATCAGCGGATGAGTCAACAGCTCACTTTATAATTCCACATAATGGTCTATGACCGTAGTGTTGAAAAATTTTTTCTAATTATCACAGCAAATATTTCAATGATCAATCAAATTAATTCCACATTCTGAGATATATCGCGCGTACGCATTTGCTGTCGTTAACGTAAATAAACAAAGGCATAATCACGGTTTATGATTCTTGCGTTATCAAAGTCAACCAGCCTGATAGGCGATTTTCATGGACAAACTTTTCAAAGGACAATATGTTATAAAAGGACGCATTTCAGACGATTCTCAAAGAACTGATTGCCAGACACCTGAAGCGTTAAGCAACCCAGATAAACAATGAAAAGAATGAGAGAACGAACAACCACAAGCAGCCAAGATGACGGTTGGAGCAAGTGCGTGATATAGGCCAGTTAACCTATAATACTGAGTCATGCATGGAGCAACGACTTGATAGAGACCGATAAAAACGTAAAACTACTCCAGATCCCAGGTGTTGCCTCGCTGCTGTTGGTCGTCGGGCTTGGGATCGGCAGTTTCAGCCTCCTGTTGCCACTGTCGCCAGACTGGGCGATCAGGGGCGGCGCCAGCGAAGCCGCTGCAGGCAGCGTGACGGCCATTCTGATGGCCTTTACCATCCTGACCCAACTGTCCGTTAACCGCGCGCTCAAGCGATTCGGCTGGGGACCGGTATTGGCCACTGGCCTGCTATCACTGGGCGCCCCCGCCATATTGCAAGCGACATCCGCTGAGCTGCCTGTCATTCTGCTTTCAAGCGCGGTGCGTGGCATCGGCTTTGGCATATTGACTGTGGGAGGCGCAACCGCCATCGCACTGCTTGTGCCTGCGGCACGCCGTGGCGCTGCCGTTGGCATCTATGGCCTGGCGGTAGCGGGACCGCAACTTATACTTGTCTCATCGGCGCCTGTACTTGAGCAGCATTTGGGCAAACTCGTGGTTACGCTGTTCGCTACCCTGCCCGTACTGGGCCTGTACTGGACGTATTCCCTTGGCCGTCTGCTCAATGAACACACCAGGCCGCAGAACTCAACCACCGCGCAGGCGGGCACGCATGGCAAATCCACATTCCGGTTGGTCTCGCCTGTCTTGTTATCGCTCGTGATTGTGACCAGTAGCGGCGGCGCCATCCTGACGTTCGCCAGTCAGATTACCGCTGATGCAGCCTCGGCCACGATTGCGCTGCTCTGCCTGACCGGTTTTGCAACCCCTACCCGCTGGGCCTTTGGTTCGTTAAGTGATCGCTACCCTGCCCGGCACCTGATCTTCGGGCTGGCTTTGGCATGTTGCCTGGGCATGGCAGCGCTCAGTGTTTCAGTGCTGTCATCAAACGCGTTATGGGACCTGGCATTGCTTTATCTTGGCAGCGCCTTGCTGGGTATTTCCTACGGAGGCATGCAAAGCGCAACCCTGGTCTGCGCCTACCGGCTTGCCGGAAACAACCGGTTGGCCCAGGTCTCTGTTTTGTGGAATGTAACCTTCGATTTGGGAACTGGGGTCGGCGCAATGTTAACCGGCATTATTGCAGCAACGACAGGGTTTGCAGCTGCATTTGGCTTTCTGAGCATCGCAGCGGTGCTCAGTGCCATCATTATCCTCATAAGCCTTCGCTCGGCGAAGGCGTAAGCGCCGCAGCATCGCACAAAGAACTATCGCCGTGAGCCCGACAATATACCTCGCCCTCTACCAGCGCAGCAGCCTGGGAGCAAGCAGCGCGCCAATGACAGTCGGAATCAGCATGCCGGCAATGTACCAGACAGCCCAGAAAGCCACTTCCATTTCCGGGCAATGAAGACAATAGATCAGCGTGGCCACTGCACCCGATAGTAGCCCGGCGGCAGCGCCCGCAGTACGCAGTCGGGTGGGCGCCATGCCTTTCATGGCCCAGAAGGTCGCAATAAAGCCAGGGACGGCCAGATAAGCGATGTTAAATGGGCAACTGCGCCAGGACACGCCCAGCACCATCGCCAGGCGTTCCGAGGCCGGTGCAAACCCCAGTGTAAGCATAGCGGCGACCACCACGGCCGCAACGGGTATGGCCATGGCCGTCCAGCGCCGACCAACCTGTGCGCCCGGTCGCGCAAGACGCGCCACCACCAGAAATGCGCCCACCGCCATCAAGGCAGGAAATGCCAGCTTGGCCCAGAAAAGTGGTGTACCCAGCATGACCGACAGGTCCGGCCGAATCCCGTAGCCGGTCAACAGCAGCGCAACTGCGCCGACAGCGCTGATCACTATTGCCCAGGTGTAGCGGCGAGCCGTCATGGTTTGGTCCGCGGGTTCCGCGTTGTTGGTTAACAGTGCGACCAGATCGTCAGTTTTCATGTTGTACCTCGTATTATGGCGGCCAATGCTTTAAGGCCCCTGTGGATTCCGACTTTCACGGCCGATTCGGACAGGCCAGTCAATTGTGCAGTCTCTGCCACGGTCAGGCCCTTTAGCTTGACATGCAGGATAGGCAGGCGATAGCGATCCGGCAATTGAGACAACAACTTGTCCACGTCTCGTCGCGCGTGCGCCGCCTCCTGATCGGATTCTGCAAAAAGTTCCTGCTGCTGACTGTCCAGCGGCTCGTTCCATGCCTCGTAGCGATAGCGGCCGCGCAGATAGTCGGCCATTTTGTAGCGGGCGATGGCATAAGTCCAGGCAGTCAGCGGCTGATCGGGCAAATAAGTATGGCGCGCATTGTGCACCGCGATCAGAATTTCCTGGACGATATCTTCAATTTCGTCAGGGATATCGCTCAGTCGCCTGCGCAAGAAAGCGCGCAGATTGCCTCCCAGGGCTTGCAGGAAAGCGTGATAGCACTGCGTGTCCCCGTCGAGCCCGGCCAGAAACAACGCCTTGAGTTGGCGCTCGGTTTCTTGCGCTTTCGTGCTTTGGGCGGCGCGAGCTGCGCTTTGCACGCCGGGCCTCACCATCTTATGCAGATCGGGCCGAGTGCAGCGCCGATAACTGTTGTCATAAACATGGCCGCGATCTGCAAAGTGCTCCAGTCAGGCACAGGCATGTCCGGGCAATACAATGCATAGATCAGTACGCCCTGCGCACCGGCCAGCAAGCCCGCGGCAGCGCCAGACAGCGCAAGGCGGGTCGGCGCAAGCCCTTTCATGGCATGGATCATGGCAATAAAGGAGGGTAAGGAAAGTAACATAGTATTGCCTATTGTGGTGCTCCACAAGCTTGTGCTGGAAACCAGTTTCAATCGGAATTCCGGCGGCGCCGTCAGAATGAACAGAATCGTACCCAGCATCATTGTGACGATGGGCAACATCGTCATCAGCCACGCCCAGGCCACTGCCACGCCAGGCCGCACCAGGCGCTCGACCAGCTTGACGGCGGCCGCGATGACGGCCAGGGGAAACGCCAGCCGCAGCCAGAACCCAGACGTCAGTATCTGTTCCGGCATATCACTGCTGACGCCGAACACCCCGACCAGCACGACTGTGCCTGCGGTCAGCCCCT
>JBOIGK010000351.1:0-2191 GCA_050742695.1 Advenella sp.
ACATTCTTTCCTGCTATAAAGGTAATGTAATCACACCGACGGCGCCCCCGCCTCGCCCCAGCTCGGCGCGCGCAGGCATGGGCCAGCGCCGTCGAACAGGTAATTTATGATCATTCTCGGCCTTGAAAGCTCCTGTGACGAGACCGGCGTTGCGCTGGTCAGTACCGAATCGGGCCTGCTGGCGCATGCGCTGCACAGCCAGATCGCCATGCATCAGGCCTATGGCGGCGTGGTGCCCGAGCTGGCTTCGCGCGATCACATCAGGCGTGTCTTGCCGCTCACTCGCGAAGTGCTGCGACATGCTGACCTGACTCTCAAAGACATTGATGCAGTGGCCTATACTGCGGGCCCTGGCCTGGCCGGGGCCCTGCTGGTTGGCGCCTCGGTCGCCCGATCCCTGGCTTGGAGCCTGAATATACCCACAATCCCGATCCATCATCTGGAGGGCCATTTGCTGTCACCGATGCTGTCGCACGCCGTTCCCGATTTTCCGTACGTGGCGCTGCTGGTGTCCGGCGGGCATACTCAACTGATGCATGTGAAGGCCATTGGTCAATACGAATTACTGGGTGAAACCCTGGATGATGCGGCTGGCGAAGCTTTTGATAAATCCGCCAAGTTGATGGGCCTGCCTTATCCGGGCGGACCAGCACTGGCCGCGCTTGCCGACAAGGGAAATCCGAAGGCCTACGATCTGCCGCGGCCGATGATGCATAGCGGCGACCTGGATTTCAGTTTTTCCGGCCTCAAAACTGCGGTTTTGACCACGCTTCGCAAGCTGGAGCAACAGGGACCACTCAATGACCAGCAACGGCAGGATCTGGCCGCTTCGGTACAGGCCGCGATTGTGGAGGTGCTAGGGTTTAAGGCAATCAAGGCAGTCAAGGCCAGCGGCAGCAACCGCCTGGTGGTGGCCGGGGGCGTGGGGGCAAACCGGCAATTGCGCGAATATTTGACGCGCCAGATGCAAAAGCAAAACGGTGAGGTATTTTTCCCGCCGCTGGCGTTATGCACCGATAATGGCGCGATGATTGCCCATGCGGCAGCCGAACGGGTCAAGGCGGGCCTGGTGGACAACATGCGTCGCCCAGACAATGCTGCCGTTCACCCCCGCTGGGATCTGGCAGATATCAGCGCCTGAGTGCGCTATTTGGTTTTTTTCTTCTGGCCGATTCGCGACTCGGTGCCTGCCAGCAGATTCGCAATATTTTTCTTGTGCTTGGCGATTAGCACCAACGTCAGAAAGCAGATGGCCAGAAACCAGGGCATGGAAAACGGCCAGGCCGCCATGCCGCCCACATAATAATAAAATGGGGCAAAAACGGCAGCGACCAGGGCCGCCAGGGACGAGTAGCGAAAGAAAACGGCAATAATGAGCCAGGTCGCAATGGTGGCAACTGCCAGCCAGGGTTGCAGGGCGAACAGCACGCCAACTGCAGTGGCCACCCCTTTGCCGCCCTTGAAATTGAGAAAAAGCGAATAGATGTGGCCAAGAAACACAGCCACGGCCACCAGTGCAATGGTGGTGTCAGTAAACCCGGCCGCCGGGGCAAGATAGATTGCCAAAGCAACTGCCAGCCAGCCCTTGAAGGCGTCTCCGAGCAGCGTAAACAGGGCCGCCTTGCGGTTGCCTGTACGCAACATATTGGTGGCGCCAGGATTGCCCGAGCCAAAGGTACGAGGGTCCTTCAAGCCGAACAGGCGACTGGCCACCATGGCAAAAGAGACCGAGCCTATCAGGTAGGCGGCAAGCAGGGCAAAAATGGTCCAGAGCAGGTTGTTCATCGTCGTCGTTGTCATTACCGGAAGACACGATTATATACAGTTCCCTTTCGTCATGCCGAACAGGATATCGCGTCCCGCGTATCGGATGATCCATGTACAATACAGGGGGAATAATGTCTGGTTGCGATCTGAATGAAACGAATATTGGTGTCGAACGATGATGGTTACAATGCTGAGGGTGTGCAGGCCCTGGCCGAGGCACTACGCGGTATTGCCCAGGTCACGGTTGTTGCGCCCGAAGTCAATCACAGTGGCGCCTCCAATTCGCTTACGTTGAACAGGCCGCTGTCGGTGCGGCGCACCCCATCGGGCGATTATTACCTGAACGGCACCCCATCGGACTGCGTGCACGTGGCGCTGACAGGCCTGCTCGACTATCGACCAGATCTGGTTGTCTCCGGCATCA
>JBOIGK010000352.1:0-1681 GCA_050742695.1 Advenella sp.
CCTCATGCAGCCATACCAGAAATTCATTTTGCTGCACTTTCGTATCAATCGGTATCCGGTTATATTTTGGATCGGCTTGTATCTGGTTCACCAAATTATCAAACCACGCATTAAATGGTTTATCTTCAACAGCAGCAATTGCACGAGGATCATTTGATGTTGACGCACATCCCTGGATCAGGGGGACACTCAAAGCCAGGCCAATTGCAATTGCAGAACTGATTTTTTTAAAACGAATATTCATTTCAAACCCTTTTTATGACTGTGTTTTGACAGATTCGGCCAACAGCATGGCCTTGAAAAGCAGACAAAAAAATGAACATTGCCCAAGTGTGCCATATCGCTGTTTGCAGAAACGACATGATTCTCGGAGTGAGGCCAGAAAAAATGTAAGCAAAGATAAATATCACACTCGAAATAGTTATTAAATTATATGGTTATATATGATCGATCTCATAGCGTTGCATAGACACAAATAGATGATTTAATATCAGTTACCACTTTATCAAAGGAATAAAAATGATTCATCGGCTTCTCCCCGCAAAAACGGCATTATTTGCAGGTTTGATTGTTATGGGCGCCTTAAGCGGATGCCAGGCATTAGACGAAATGGAAGCAGATGGATATCGCGAACAATGTGCAAATCTGGGAATACGGCCCGGGTCAGCAAGTTTTGATCAATGCATGTTGCAACAACAAGCGCTCAGCGAAAATGAAACGGAGCATTCTTTGGACCGCATGGAACGAGAAGAAGAAGCCAAGCGCAAAAAATGATCAATTGAATTTTCGGCCCTCTCCCGTAAAGCGAAACGTCCACCCTAAACAGGAGAGGGAGATCATCCATCAGCAGTCGGTTTATAACCGACGCTAGTGGCGGCCTGGGGGCTGGAAATTGCACGCCATCTTATTGCTAAGGACAATAAAGTCGTTGCGACAGCACGAGATCCTGATCGTATTGCCGCGCAGTTCAGGCTCTAAGCGCAATGACAACGTTAGCAGACTAGCAGCGCTAGTATGCAATTTCACCCTTTATCACAAGCACACAGGAACCGGAAATGGTCACGTCGGTGACGATACCCTGGTCCTTTACCACGTCGATGCTGATTAAACTGCGTCGACCCATTTCCACGCCCTGCTCAATGGTGAGCGAGCGGGCGATGTCTGGTTCTGGCACCAATGATACGAGGTAGGCGCCAAGTGCCGCCGACGCACTGCCCGTCGCCGGATCTTCAGAGACGTTGTCCAGCGGTGCGAACATGCGGGCTCGGATATCCCAAGGTGAGTTGGACGAACGCACGTACACAAAGAGTGAGAAGTCGTGGCTGCCCTCCAGCGTTGGGCCTGCTGCGTCTTTGAAACGTGCCAAATCCGGTCGGGCAAGAGCGAGCGTTGGCAGATCCACCAGTTCAGCCACGACAAAGCTTAACCCCACCGAGACGACCAATGGGCTATGTGTAGTCGTACGCACCGCCTCTGGAGGGATTGAAACACAACGCGCGACTGTCTCCGGATTGATTGTTCTGCCGGTCGTGAAGGGCTGGGGTGCACGAACCGATGCGGACAGGATCTGGTTGCCGTCACGCTTCAGATCCACGCGTACCAGGCCAGCCTGTTCTTCGAAGCGTAACGTGCTGCCTACTGGTTTTCCGAAAACCTCGGACTGTTGGCCGAGCACAAAGGC
>JBOIGK010000353.1:0-4189 GCA_050742695.1 Advenella sp.
ATTCATCATGATCGTAACGGTGGCACCGAACACTATGCATCGGCGTTTCTGTGGATATGGATTTGAGCTGTTGCCGCTCTCCACACCCCTGCTTGCGAAAAGCACAACGGTCCAGAAAAAAACAACCCGTTGGCAAAACGCGATTGCCCGGCAATTCAGGGATGGCCTGCACCCCGTTCTCAGGCAATGGAGCGCCCAGCACCGGGACCGCATCCAGCAAAAGCCGGGTGTAGGGATGGCGTTGCCGGGCCAGGACCTGGGCGGTGTCGCCCAGCTCCACGATCTGCCCCAGATACATGACCGCAACGCGGTTACTCATATGCCGGATGACCGAGACGTTGTGCGAAATCAGGATATAAGTGAGCTGGTGTTCCCGCTGCAAGGTGAACAGCAGATTGATAATCTGCGCCTGCACTGAAATATCAAGCGCCGAGGTCGGCTCATCGAGCACGATCACATCTGGATCGGAGGCCAGCGCCCGGGCAATGGCAATGCGCTGGCGCTGGCCTCCTGAAAATTCATGCGGATACCGGTTCAGATAATCTGGCGACAAGCCGACCTGTTCCGCCAACCTTGCCGCACGCGCCCGCATGGCCAACTCCTGGGTTTCGCCTTTGACGCAGGATGGTTCGGTGATGATTTTCCAGACAGGCAAACGCGGGTCAAGCGAGGACTGCGGGTCCTGGAAAACAATTTGCACATTGGGTTGACCCCGGTCATTGTTCCAGCGCAATTGACCTTGCGATGGTTGTTGCAGGCCGATCAGCACCTGTGCCAGGGTGGTTTTGCCGCAGCCGGATTCGCCCACTACACCCAGCGTTTCGCCGCGCTTCACGCTCAGGTCTACGCCATTGAGCGCATGTGCCCAGGTACGAGCCTGGCCGCGCCAGTTGTGTTTTACGGGAAAGCGTACATGGATATCATCAAGGGTCAGGACGGCTTCAGGCATCGTGCTTCTCCCGGACCGTCATCCAGCAGGCGGCAGCATGCCCGCGGGAGCCGGCCAGCGGCATCAACGGTGGTATTTGGCTACAGGCCTGCGCCTGCAAATTGCATCGGTTACGAAAAGCACATCCATCAGGCAGATCTGCCAGGTTTGGCACCTGCCCGGCAATAGCGAGCAACGGCGCGCCCGGGCTGGCGTTTTCCGGCAATGCCCCAAGCAACCCACGGGTGTATGGATGGCTTGGCCGATTAATCACATCGGTGGCTGCGCCCTGCTCTACTACGCTACCTGCGTACATCACGTAAATCCGTTCACAGAATTGCGACACCACTGCCATGTCATGCGTGATAAGCAAAATGGCTGTTCCGGTTTTTTTCGCCCGTTCACGCAACAGCATCAGGACCTGTTTCTGCACCGTGACATCAAGGGCCGTTGTCGGCTCATCGGCGATTAGCAACGATGGATCACAGGAAAAGGCCAACGCAATCATGATCCGCTGGCGCATCCCGCCGGAAAGCTCGAATGGATAAGCGTCGAACACTTGCTCAGGGTCGGCAATATGCATGTCCCGCAGCAGCGAGATGGCACGCTCGCGCGCCTGTTTCGGGGAAAGCGCAGTGTGCTTTCTGATGACATCGGTAATCTGACGACCGACCCGCATGGTCGGATTCAGCGCAGTCATGGGTTCCTGGAAGATCATGGCCATATCGCTGCCGCGAATCTGGCGCATTTGTTTTTCCGTAGCATCCAGTATGTTCTGACCCGATTTATGAATACTGCCCTTGCGAACAACATAGTTATGTTGGGCAATCAGGCGCATGCTCATCATTGCGGTAACAGACTTTCCCGATCCCGACTCGCCGACAATACCAACGATTTCGCCAGGCTGTACCCGAATGGTCACGCCATTGAGCGCCCGCACAGCACCCCGGTAGATCGGAAATTCAATATGCAGATTTTCTATATCCAGTACAGGTGGGATGTTGTCCGGCCCTGCTGCCGACGCTGCAAGCTGCCGCGGCGTATTGAGCTGACTGTTCGGCGTCATTATTTCACCTTCTGTTTCGGGTCCAACATATCACGAACACCATCGCCCACAAGATTGAACCCAATGGCGGTAATCAGGATCGCTACACCGGGAAACGTCGAATACCACCACTGGTCCAGCAGGAAATTGCGACCCGAGGCAATCATTGCCCCCCATTCGGCGGTGGGCTGCTGCGCACCCAAGCCGATGAACCCGAGCGCGGCGGCCATCAGGATGGCATTGCCGATATCCAGCGTCATTTGCACAATCACCGGCGGCAATGCATTGCGCAAGACGTGCCAGCGCACGATATGTCTTCTGCCGGCTCCGAATGTCCTGGCCGCCTGCACATAAGCCATCTCGCGAATGCTCAGCGTCTGGCCGCGCGCCAGCCGCACGTAATAGGGAATACGCACGATCGTAATGGCAATCATCGCATTGAACAGGCTCGGCCCCAGGGCAGCGGCCAGCGCCATCGTCAATACCAGGGATGGAACCGAGAGCACGATATCCATCGCACGCATAATGATCGTGTCTACGGTCCGACCGATTATGCCGGAAAAGCAGCCGATCACCGAACCGATAGCGCTGGCCACGAACGCAACAAAAATGCCGACGCCGATGGATTGGCGCGCACCGTACAGTACCCGACTGAACAAGTCCCGGCCGACTTCGTCGGTCCCGAAAAAGTGCATGGCCGATGGTGGCAACAGCCGACTGCCCAGATCAATGGCATTCGGATCATGCCCGGTAAGCAATGGCGCCAGAATTGCGGCAAGACACATGAGGACGATCAACACAAGTCCGAGCAACATCATGGGACTGCGACGCAACTGATACCAGAAATAGGACAGCGAATATGACAGTTGGGAAGTTGCAGTGGTGGCAGCCATCAGCCTGCATCCTTGATACGTGGGTCCAGCACGCTGTAGAGCAGAACAACCAGCATATTGAGCAGGACATAGACAAATGAGACCAGCACAGCAAACCCCATCACTGCCGGAAAATCCAGCGCCTGGATGGATTCGACCACATACAGGCCCATGCCGGGCCAGGCAAAGACCGTCTCGGTTAGCACGGCGCCGTAAAGCAGGTCACCCATGGCCAGGCCCAGCACGGTCACCGAGGGGATCAGGGCATTGGGAAGCGCATGGCCCAGGATGATTTTCCAGCGGCCCAGCCCATAGGCCTCGGCGGTACGCACATAATCTTCGGATAACTGCTCCAGCATGGAAGAGCGGATCTGCCGCGCCACAACGCCCAGATGGACAAAGCTCAGGGTAAAGGCCGGCAGCACCAGGTGTTCAACAGCGCTGGCAAACATATCCCAGTCTCCGGCAATAAGCGAATCAACCAGGAAAAAACCGGTGACGGTCGGCGGATCACCCAGCAGGCTGTCGATACGGCCGCCGGAAGGAAACCAGGACAAATGGCCATAGAAAATAATGAGCAAACCCAGCCCCAGCCAGAATGCCGGCATGGAAATACCTGTCACGGCCAGGGTGCGCGCCAGCTGGTCAATCCAGGAATTTTTGTATACTGCCGACAGAACGCCCAGGGGAATGCCAAGCAGCATGGAAAAAACCAGCGCCACAATGGCCAGTTCGAGCGTGGCCGGGAAAAAAGCGAGCAGATCTTCGACGACCGGACGACCGGTGCGAATGGACGTACCCAGATCCGCGTGCAACAACCCTTTCAGGTAGACCCAGTACTGCTCGTAGAGCGGCAGATCCAGTCCCAGTTTTTGCCGGATGCCGGTCACAATTGCTTCGGTCGCCCGATCTCCGGCAATCAGCCGTGCCGGGTCGCCGGGAATCAGATGAGACACGATGAAAGTGATGACTGATACGCCGAGCATGACCAGAATGAGCCAGGGCAGGCGCTTACACAATATCTGGAAAAACAAAACAGGCCCTTTCGTAAATTGATGTCGGCGTCTTGTCAAAGGCAAGACGACCCCTTCACCCTGTTGATCAACCCACGACAAGCGCTTACGATGAGAAGACGCTTGCACGGGCTGGGTTTCTTGCAAAATAGCAGCAGTACGCCACACGGTATCGCGCAAAGGCAGGCAATAGTCACAGCGTCTGCAGCATTACGGCTTGAAAAAAGCGATCCACCACAGCTCGGCATACATGGCCGTTTTCAGGCCGATTTATGGCGCTGCCGCCTACAACAGCGGCAATGTCGAGGCCACATATGCTCCCGGCATTGCC
>JBOIGK010000354.1:0-4272 GCA_050742695.1 Advenella sp.
CATTTAATGAATGTCAATGAGGCAACATCAGGTTCAATAGCATGCGTATTTCCCGGCGATAGGGTCTTGTCGGACCCCTTGCAAAACCGTGGCAGTTTTGGGGGTTTTGAACGGCGCCGTGCAGCGATCCATTATAATTGCCCATTGGATTTTTAGGATAAGACACAATGGCTGACAAAACCAAACATGCAAAAGTGCTGATTCTGGGCGCCGGGCCGGCTGGCTATACCGCCGCGGTTTACGCAGCCCGCGCCAACCTGAACCCGGTACTGGTTACCGGTATGGAACAGGGCGGACAGCTTATGACCACAACCGACGTGGACAACTGGCCTGCAGACGCACAGGGCGTGCAGGGTCCCGACCTGATGCAGCGCTTTCTGGAACATGCAACGCGCTTTAACACCGACATTGTTCAGGAACACATTAAAGAAGCTGATCTGTCGGTGCGTCCGTTCCGGCTGGTCTCGGAGTCCGGCACCACATTTACCTGCGACGCGCTGATCATTGCGACCGGCTCTTCAGCCAAATATCTTGGCCTGCCTTCTGAAACTGCCTTTATGGGCAAAGGGGTATCGGCCTGCGCCACCTGCGATGGTTTCTTCTATCGCAACCAGGATGTCGTTGTAGTGGGCGGCGGCAATACCGCCGTCGAAGAAGCATTGTATCTGTCCAACATCTGCCGCCACGTAACGCTGGTGCATCGTCGCGACACATTCCGCGCCGAGCCTATCCTGGTAGACAAGCTGATGGACAAAGTAAACGGCGGTACCATGTCGCTGAAACTGTTCAACACGCTGGAAGAAGTACTGGGTGACCAGAGCGGCGTGACCGGCGCCAGGCTGCGTCATGTGGACGGACACCTGGAAGACCTCGCCGCGACCGGCGTGTTCATTGCCATTGGCCACCACCCCAACACCACCCTGTTCGAGGGTCCGTTGGAACTGGAAAACGGCTATATCGTGACCAAAAGCGGCCACGGAGGCCTGGCCACAATGACTTCGGTCCCCGGCGTATTCGCTGCGGGTGATGTGCAGGATCATGTTTACCGTCAGGCCATTACCAGCGCCGGCACCGGTTGCATGGCCGCACTGGATGTACAGCGCTGGCTCGAAAGCCAGCCTGAGTAAAACAGGACAGGCCCGCCCAGCCAGTGGCGCGGGCCGCAATTGTTATGGTTACCCCCATCAAAGGCAAGCTCGAAGACCTGCGTCAGTTGCAGAAAGCCAAGGTGCGTGAACAAACGCGTCGCGCCAAGGCACAGCAGGCTGCGCCCAGGCATAATAAGACAACAACAGATCCCGCCGCATCTGCCGTTTTTACGCCAGAAGATATCGCACTGTTTCGCCAAACGGTCAAATCCGTCACGCCGCTACCCGAAGCCAACCGCTATGCACGGCCGGCGCTGGACTACGGCAATAACGAGTATTTTCGTGCCAAACGGCGTCAGGCCGAAGGCGTAACTTCGGTTGAGCCGCATAAGCCAGCCGCCCCTGTTCGCACACGTGAGCAAAAACATACACCACCGACCGATAAAGGCCGGCGTCGCGCGGATCTGCCCGAAGGCGCCTATGTGCAACGGGCCGATAGTATCGATTTGATCAAGAAACTGTTATCAGGACAGTGGCCGGTTGCGGCCACACTGGATCTGCATGGCGCCAATTCAGCCCAGGCAGCTGAACGCTTTGATCGGTTCATTCATTCCTGTCTGGAGCATCGGATCCGCTGTATTTGTATTGTGCACGGCAAAGGCTATGGCTCTGCCCAAGGCACCGCTGTGCTGAAGGAACAGGTGCTGGCCTGGCTGAAAAATATGGATGCCGTACTGGCATTTGCGCCTGCCCCCGAAAATATGGGCGGTGCAGGGGCCCAGATTGTTTTGTTAAAGACGCCTGAGAGCGACTAATATAATAGGCCGAGAAACAGATAATAGACTGGCAACAGGCTGACGCGCAGCGTTGCCCAAGAATTCAAAGCCCAGCCTGATAATTCAAAACACGGCCCGAAAAAAAGAAAGGCGGAATCAATTTATATTGATTTTCCGCCTTTCGTTTATTTTTGTTATGGGTACAGCTACTGTGCACACACTTAACCGAATATTCCAATTAAGTGGTAAAGCCTGCTCATGCAGAGCGTTTGTCTCCTCACCTGCATGAAACAAATTATGCACGTGATTCGTATATATGACACTTAGGGAATGCACTAGTTTTTAGCATAATCAACTAGTTTTCTGCACCTTTTTGCACCTGTTTTTGCATGGCCCGCTGACGCGCCTGCTCTTTACGAGCCGCTTTCAGGGCACGGCGCCGGCGGATCTGCTCCTGCATATCTGCACCAATATGTTCCTCTTTGCGCGCTGCTGCCAGATCAACCTGGCGCTGCCGTTCGCGGAAGCGCTCGCGTTGCTCTTCGGTTTTATCGTCCCAGCAATGCGGGCAGCTTTCACCCCGAATGTACTTGGGTGAAGCGCGCTCCTCTTCACTCAGGGGATGACGGCAGGCGCGACACTGAATGTATGGACCCGGCTTGAGTCCATGCCCGACAGAGACGCGCTCATCAAAGACAAAGCACTCGCCTTCCCACAGGCTTTTTTCGGGAGGAATCGTTTCAAGGTATTTCAGAATACCTCCCTGTAGATGGTATACCTCGTCAAACCCCAAGGATTTCATATACGCCGTGGATTTTTCGCAGCGAATCCCGCCGGTGCAGAACATGGCCACCTTGCGTGCTTTGGTTTTATCCAGCAACCCGCCCTCGGTAGCCTGGCTTTGCACCCAGTTGGGAAACTCGCGGAATGTCACAGTATTGGGATTGACCGCCCCCTTGAACGTGCCAATATCAACTTCGTAATCGTTGCGCGTATCTACCAGCACCACTTCGGGATCGGAAATCAGATCGTTCCAGTTTTCCGGCGGGACATAGGTACCGGTATTGGTGGTGTTGACATTGGGTTGCCCCATGGTCACGATTTCCTTTTTCAGCCGCACACGCATCCGGTGAAATGGATCGCGCTCATCGGACCAGGATTCCTTGTGCTCCAGGTCCGCCATTCGCGGATCATTGCGAAGGTAAGCCAGAACAGCATCGATGCCTTCCTTGGGGCCGGCAATCGTACCGTTTATTCCCTCGCGGGCAAGCAGCAGCGTTCCCTTGACGTGATTGCGCTCGCAAAACGCCTGCAACGGCTCCTTGAGCGACTCGAAGTCGGGAAGATCGACAAACTTGTATAGGGCGGCAATAGTATGAGACATAGAACTGAATTTGGGGGTTTGAACGGCAAGTCTTTCATTTTAGCTGTCCTGCCGGTGGCAGAACAGCCTTCTGTTTGATTATTCTCAACTTGCCTGAAAATTACCCATCAATTGTAATTCAAACCCCGGCAACTTCAGTGGGAAGCCGGCTGTTCCTTGGCATATTTGATAAGCGCGCCGGTACGGTACAAGCCATGGACAAACTTGCCAAACGGCATAGTAATGAACAGCGACAGGATAACGGCCAGATGAATGACCAGCAACGGCGCCAGCGCGGCGGTTTCCCGAAAAGCCATCAAGGCCAGGCCGGTAACCGCAGCCAGAAACAACTGGGCAATAAAGGCATAGTCCATGCCCATTTGCCTGATATTGCGAATATCCGGATCGGCTTTTTGCTTGAGCCAGAACTGCCCTGCCGTACCCATGGCCAGCGAAATCCCGCCGATGGTACCGGTCAGCTTGGGAAGGCTAAAGAACGCATAGGGCGCCTGCCAGCCAAACACGTAATGGAAAATAGTGCCTGACACCGTGGCGGCAAAACACAACATGAACCCATAAAAGGTAAGATGATGAAAGCGACGGCGCCAGGGCGAAATATTATCGTCCGGGTAAGTGCAGCCGGTCTTCACATTGCCATGCAGATACTTCAGGCTTAACGCGTCCGACAGCCCCTGGCGGACATGCGCCCAGGTCAGCAGCAACGAGGGCTTCTCGCCCACATCCTGCAGAAAATTGCGAAACCCCATGCCCATGGCAAGAACGACCCACAATGCGGCCAACCCGAAAACGGTGGCCAGCACACCATGCGGGAAAATGGCATAGAACTGCCCATTCACATCATTCATTGGCGGGCCGCCGATAAGCGCCGCCAACCCCAGCAACACGACAAGCGCAAGCAGGAACCCAAGGCTGGCCAGCAGGCCGCTTTTGTCAAAGCCGCGGGCGATGGCGCCGGGCCACGCATACGTCTGATAGGTTGTCTGGCGTACCGCAGCCAGTTGCACCGGCAGATTCACATTAAATT